>JAESQG010000499.1 GCA_016765265.1 Pseudomonadales bacterium
ACTATTCAATGTAATAGAGAGTGAATTAATTTTGATACCACTGTCGAGGTTCGACCGTCGGTATCAAACTCAGGGTTGAATTCGGCGATTTCGATGGCTTTCAATTTATCGCTACGGGGAAGTGATCGCAACGCGGATAAAAGTTCATTCACCTTCAATCCATCAGGTTCCGGTACAGACACACCGGGCGCATCCTGAGGGTCTAACGCATCCAAATCAATGCTCACTCCGAATCCAGTGGGACAAGCGGACACTTTTTTATAGGCTAAGGATATTACCTTCGCCAACCCCAATTGATTCACCTGTTCCATGGTATAAAAACTGACGCCCTTGTCTTGCAACAACTGAGGCTCCGTTGACTCGAAACTTCTAACGCCCACCAAACAAGTATGTTGTGGAGAAAATATTGGGCCCTTATGACCTAGATCAACCAAACGTGCATCCCCTTCACCTAACAAACAAGCCACAGGCATCCCATGAATTTTCCCGCTACCGCTAGAGGTTGGCGTGTGGGAATCCATATGGGCATCGATCCATAACATCCCCACCGAACCCCGCTGGGCTTGCGTCACCCCAGCCCAAGTACCGATAGCGCAGGAATGATCACCGCCAATAACAACCGGAAAATCATGATGACGAATAACCTCGCGAACACGATCTCTAAGTCGCCGACAATACTCGCGAACCACAGCCGTGTTCGTTGACGAACCCACTAACTGTTCCTGTTCAGTGCCATTCCAAAAATATTGATGCTGCGACGATTGTTGCAAGCCCACTAGCTCTTTATGCTTAAAAACTTCGGGGCCCTGCCGACAACCACTATGCCTACCGCCCACACTACAGGCTGCACCTACGATTTGAATATTCATAAGAAAAGTATAGCTGGCAGGGCTAGGGAAGGAATGCGGCCATTCGACATCAAATCGCCGCATAAATTGTAAAGTGTTGATTTAAAGCTATTTAAGCACTGAATCGTAAGTAATAAAATTAATCATATCACCCAGCTCAACAGTACTGCCCACGGGTAATAGGGCAAACCCATCACCCCAGGCAGCAGAAGCTAATACGCCTGAACTTTGATTGGGGTATATCTCCACTTGTGCTTCACCCGCCGCATTTAGCTGAATTCTCGCGCGCAAATACACTTGCCTGTTGCTGGGCTTGGCAACGGTGAACCCCGCCTTCACTTTTAACGGCGTTGGCAACCATTGATCAACACCCTGCATTTTTAAAAGATAAGGTCGGGCAATGATGCAATAGGTGACAAACACTGCAGCCGGGTTGCCTGGCAAACCGATAAAGGGGGTTCCTCTGACGTCACCGTAGGCTAAAGGTTTGCCCGGCTTAATGGCTAATTTCCATAACCGCAATGAACCTAGCTTTTCAATAGCGCTTTTAACATAGTCTTCCTCACCAACGGAAACTCCACCACAGGAAATGATGCAATCTGCCCTTTCTGCGCCCTGCAGTAGCGCAGATTCTGTGGCTTCAGCAGCGTCTTTTACGATGCCCAAATCCACTAACTCACAGCCCATCCCCGTCACTAGTCCGGTTAAAGTGTAGCGATTAGAATTATAAATTTGACCTTTCTCTAACGGGTTCCCCGGATCTATCAACTCATCACCCGTGGATAATATGGCAACCCTCAATCGACGATAAACTGGAATCGTTGCTATGCCCACGGAGGCGAGCAAACCCAGGTCTTGTGCACGGAGTCGCTTTCCTTTAGCCACGACAACAGCACCTTTTTGAATATCTTGACCTTGAGGGCGCACATGGGCTTGTAATGTGGGCTTTATTGCGAAGCGTACTTGATCTTGAGTGACCTCTGCGTTTTCTTGCATCACAATCGCATCTGCACCTTCTGGCACCTCTGCACCAGTAAAAATGCGGGCGACGGATTTCGGTTTTAAAGCAGAAGGTGCACGACCTGCGGCAATACGTTGGCTAACAGGCAGCGTCGTAACACCATCAGAATCAGCCGTCTCAAAATCCGCGAGACGCACAGCATAACCGTCCATTGCGCTATTGTCCGCCGGAGGCACATTAACCAATGAAACTTGATCTTTGCCTAGTACCCGATTAAGGGCATCTTTTAAAGAAACCTCTTCTATCTCAGTAATGGGCGTTACCGAATCAAGCAGCTGATTTAAAGCTTCAACTACGGGCGTCAATCCTGACTGAACGCGACTAGCAGACACGACTTTCCTCCGACCTTCACTTAATAATGAAAAATAATTAGTAATGTAAAATAATTAGTAATGTAAAACGAGTTTATCTAACCCCGTGTAGCACACTCAACACCATCGATCTCTCGATGCGCTGTGACCAGTCCGACAAAGTTGCAAGGTTTATGGCGCGAATCAAGCTGCTCTTTGATGATTTGTTCCCAGCCGGTGCGACAAGCATTAGTAGAACCAGGCATACAAAAAACCACCTTATTATTCGCAATACCAGCAATAGCTCGAGATTGAATAGTGGAGGTACCTATATCGGTATGGGAGACAGATCGGAATAATTCACCAAACCCCGTCACCTCTTTATCAAATAATGGCGAAAGTGCTTCTGGGGTACTATCTCTCCCAGAAAACCCGGTCCCCCCCGTCACCAATACAATTTCGACTGTCACATCGACGATCCACTGCGACACCACTGACCGCATTTGATAAACATCATCTATGACAATTTTTTTATCCGCCAGCACATGGCCCGCTGCTTTTAGCGACTCCACTAAGCACTGCCCAGAGGTATCCGTCTCCTCAGTTCGAGTATCTGACACCGTTAATACGGCAATATTTAAAGGAACAAAATCTACCGCGCCAGCCTGACCCATGACCACCTCAAAAATAAAATAGCAAACAAAAGGAAATACATTAACCGCCAGTGGTATTCATAAAACGCACTATCTGGGGCTCTTCCGACAAATCAAAGTAATGCTTCTCTGGTTTAAGATCCATTGCGTTAATTATGGTGTCTTTCAATCGATCCATATCACCAGGATGTGTCCGAATGATTTCTCGTAAATCAACGGAATGCTCGTTGCCAAGACAAAGTAACAACCGACCCTCAGCAGTCACTCGAACTCGATTACAAGTACTACAGAAATTGTGACTATGAGGGGAAATAAATCCAATACGTGTAACACTTTCTTCCAGTATGTCACGCCCTTGATTTTGTAAATGTCCCGGATTCTGTAGACGAAAGTATCGAGAAGGTCCCAGAGTGCTTTCGGGGCTAGATATCAAAGGATATCGGGATTCAATTATTTTTACGATCTCATCACTGGAAATATAGGACTCATGCCGAGAATGTTCTTCAATAACACCTAAGGGCATTTCTTCGATAAAGGAAATATCGATATTCTTATCGATAACAAATTCCACCAAATCCAGAATCTCATCGTCATTACGACCTTTAAGTATCACCGCATTGAGTTTTATTTTGTCAAAACCTGCCTCAATGGCAGCTTCAATACCCGCTAACACTTTGTCCAACGATCCGGTACGCGTTAACTGGCGAAACCGATCTGCTTTCAAGCTATCTAAGCTGATATTAATACGCTTAACACCCGCCTCTTTTAACGGTAACGCAAACTTGGATAATTGTGACCCGTTGGTAGTAATGACCAACTCATTCAAACCGTCTAACTGGCCCAACTTCTCCACAAGTGACATCATATTCTTTCGAATCAGCGGCTCGCCACCGGTTAGGCGTATTTTTGATACCCCTAACTCCACGAACGCCCGAGCAATCCACTCTATCTCTTCTAAGCTGAGAATTTGATGTCTAGGCAAGAAT
>JAESQG010000500.1 GCA_016765265.1 Pseudomonadales bacterium
AAGAGATGTTTGTTGATCCGAATGATGAGCGGAATCATTTAGGCCGTAATCAAATGGATCGAGATTCAACTGACCACAACCGATATAAACCTACGGCTCGTATATCGCGTAACGTGAAAGATGAGGGGTTGGAACCTGCGCTTAAACCTAAATCAGAGGTGCAAGACGTGGTGATCATTTATTTAATTGCGAAACAAGGCACGGTTATTGAAGGCAAAAAATTGTTACAACAGTTGCTTAATTTAGGTTTAAGATTTGGTGAGATGGATATATTTCACCGCCACGAGAAGGCGAATAGTAAAGGCTGTCTAATGTTTAGTGTTGCGAATATTGAGGAGCCAGGTACCTTTGATTTAGACCATATTGAAGACTTTAGTACGCCGGGTATTTGCCTGTTTCTAAGTTTGCCCGGGCCTAAGAGATCCATGTATGCGTTTGATCTATTGGTGGATACGGCTAGAAAAGTATCTAATGCATTGGATTGTGACATGTTAGATGAAAAACGCGAAGTGATGACGCAGCAGTCCATAGAGCAATATCGACAGCGAGTAATGGAGTTTGAGCGGTCTCCTAGACCCGCATAGTTCTCCACCAGTGTTGACTGATGGTATTTTCTTTTTATTTATGCCCAGTAACTTTAACGCCCAGTAACTTTAACGCCCAGTACACCAAGCGGGCCTGCGCCCCTAAGTCATACTTTGTTCCTCAAAAATAATGATTCAAATCGATAAAAAATTGCAACGCGAAGAAAAAGTAGAAGTCTTACGCGAGCGGATTCAAGAGCTTAATTTTCACTACTACGTGAAAGACGATCCTACTGTATCAGATGCGGCTTACGACAAACTGTTTAATGAGCTGCGCAAAATCGAAGAGGAATATCCGCAACTCATCACCGCTGATTCGCCCACTCAGCGGGTGGGCGCCCAGCCTATAGAGGGATTTACCCAAGTCAGCCACCGTATTCCTATGCTCTCCCTGGGCAATGTTTTTAATGATGAGGAGCTAGTGGAATTTGATCGACGGGTTCGAGATCGCTTGGAAAGTGAGAGGGTCGTGGAATATGCCTGTGAACCGAAGATAGATGGCGTGGCTGTGAGCTTATTATATATAGATGGGAAGCTGAGTTTGGCATCTACCCGTGGCGATGGTTCTGTGGGAGAGAACGTAACGGAAAACGTGCGGACAATTGATAGTATCCCCTTACATCTTCGAGGGCAGGGCTACCCTCACCAGCTGGAGGTACGAGGCGAAATCTTTATGTCTAAGCAAGGTTTCGCCCAACTCAATCAAAGAGCACTTGCCCAATCTGAAAAAGTATTTGTCAATCCACGAAATGCAGCAGCAGGCAGCCTACGACAGTTGGACCCTCGCATTACCGCTAAGCGTCCCCTGGATATATTTTGTTACAGCGTTGGTTATGTGGATGGAGAGTTACCCGTTACTCAAAGTGGGATATTGTCTCAACTACAGGAATGGGGACTTAAAATTAATCCAGAGATTAAAGTCACCATTGGACCCGAGGAATGTGCTGCTTACTGTAGCGACATACTCAACCGGCGAGAAACCCTGGATTATGAGATTGATGGTGTGGTGTATAAGGTCAATCAACTGGTATTGCAGCAAAAATTGGGGTTTGTTTCCAGAGCGCCTCGCTGGGCTACAGCGCATAAGTTTCCGGCACAGGAGGAGACCACACGGCTGTTAGAGGTTGAATTTCAAGTGGGAAGGACGGGAGCCATTACTCCTGTGGCTCGTTAGAGCCGGTCGTGGTGGGAGGTGTCACCGTTAGCAATGCGACACTTCATAATATGGATGAAGTAGAGCGTATGGACATTCGTGTTGGCGACACGGTGTTGGTTTATCGCGCCGGGGATGTTATCCCAAAGGTGGTTAAAGTCGTACTGGATAAGCGGCTTGCTGGCGCTAAACGAATAAAAATGCCCACCTTGTGCCCCGAGTGTGATTCCCGGATTGAAAAGCCGGAGGGTGAAGTGGTGGCTCGCTGCAGTGGTGGGTTGTATTGTAAGGCGCAGTGCAAGGAGGCGATAAAACACTTTGCCAGTCGTCGGGCCATGGATGTCGATGGGCTAGGCGATAAGTTAGTGGAGCAACTGGTAGATACCGGAAAGATCAGCAACGTAGCTGATCTCTATAAATTAAGCGTCGATCAACTGGCCAGTATGGATAGAATGGGGGCAAAGTCAGCAGAGAATCTGGTGGTTGCGCTAGAAAAAAGTAAAGCGACGACGCTGCCCCGATTTCTTTTCGGTTTGGGTATTCGCGAGGTGGGCGAAGCCACTGCCCTGAATTTGGCAAATTACTTTGGTGATATAGATGAGATACGTGCGGCGGATGTAGAGTGTTTGCTTGCAGTGCCTGATGTGGGCCCCATCGTTGCACAATACATCAAACTATTTTTTGCTCAAGAACACAATTTAGAAGTCATAGACCAGCTCAGCGAAAGTGGAGTACAGTGGCCGAAGATTGACGTGCAGACCAACAAAGAGAAACCCTTAGAAGGGAAAATATTCGTATTGACCGGCAGCCTTACAAAAATTACGCGCAATGAGGCAAAAGCTAAATTACAGCAACTAGGGGCTAAAGTGAGCGGTAGTGTTTCTAAAAAGACCCACTGTGTGGTGGCGGGCGAAGCCGCTGGATCTAAACTCACTAAAGCCCAGGATTTAGGTATCGACGTTATTGATGAGGATGCGTTTGAAAAATTATTGGCTCAGTATGAGCTGTGACGCCATCAAGCGGTCATTCGCCATAATGGTACTCTTGGGGGTGATTGCCCCATTGGCGGGCTGCGCAACACCGCCTAAAAATATAAATAATATTTGCCAATTGTTTGAAGATAAACGGAGTTGGTATAAATCGGCTATAGCAACAGAGAAAAAATGGAAGATTCCAGTCTATGTTACTATGGCGTTTATTCATCAAGAGTCAAAATTTAGGGCTAAAGCGGCACCGCCTCGACGTAAAATATTGTGGATTATACCGGGACCACGCCCATCGTCTGCCTATGGTTATGCTCAAGCATTAGATGGGACCTGGGATAGTTATCGCAAAGCAACTGGCAATAGAGGTGGCGACAGAGATGATTTTGATGATGCCGCGGACTTTATAGGCTGGTATAACAACATTAGTTATCGCAAAAACAAAATTAAAAGAGATGATGCCTACCATCTGTATCTAGCGTATCACGAAGGTCACGGAGGCTTTGCCAAACGAACCTATAAGAATAAACCATGGTTGATCAAGGTATCCAGAAAAGTGCAAAAGCGTTCACTGTATTATCAGAAACAATATTGGTCTTGTAAAAAAGAATTAGAGAAGGGCTGGATTCGGCGTTTGCTCAGTTGAGTGGAAGTGGAGTGAAGTAAAGTAAAGTGAAGTAAGCCCATTGTAACATCTGTTGAAGAGGCCACTGTCGATGACAGAAATCCCCTACGAATCATTGGACCAAGAAGTGCTACTGAATTTGCTCGAAGAAATTGTCACTCGCGATGGGACTGATTATGGGTATGCTGAGGTTAGCACGGAAGAAAAGGTATCTGAAGCCTACTCTAGCTTGAAGAATGGAAGCGCCAAATTAGTATTTAATGAGCAGACAGACAGTTGTAGCCTTTGTTTGACAGAGCAGCTAAAAGAGTTTTCAGACTAAAACTCATTTTTTGGAATGAAGCCGCCGGATCATTTTATTGAATGCGGTAACAACTTCGGTATCAAATTGAGTGCCCGCACAATTGTTAATTTCTGTAATTGCCCGCAGTAGCGATCGCTTATAAGACCTATCGGCCCTTTGATGGGTGACAGCGAAGAAGGTGTCAGCCACCGCCAGAATTTTTGCTCCCGTACATATATCTTCTCCCTTCGTGTTGTTTGGGTAGCCGTTACCATCAGGTCTTTCATGATGTTGTAGCACCATTTGCGAGGCTTCTTGCCAACCGGGTAGTCGTTTTAGCCACTCATAGCTATGCATAACGTGGCATTGAATCTTTTTCTCTTCAAAGGTATTCAAAACTTGGGTCTTATGCACTATTTCGTAAGGTATAAAAGCCATGCCAGTATCATGTAAGTAAGCGGCGGTCATCAGCTGTCGGCTGTCGATTGGTGTGGTCAATAGCTGGTTGATGCCAAGGCAATTATGGACTGTTTCTTCTGATTTGTTTTCCCAAAATGGCGAGTTGTCATCGATGCTGGATGCTATTTTCTTGAAGTAATCAAGGTCTTCATCGGTATCGAACTCATGAATTATGTGGTGTGCAGTGGTGCCCTTTCCCGGAGTTTCGGACAGCGGCAGATGATGGGCAGCTTCACCCCCAATTTGCTTGATGATTTCAGCGGCTATTATTTCAACTTCGGTTATCGGCGCTTGAGTTAGTTTTTTAAAGGCGCTGGCAATCTTTTTTAGCGGGGTAATAATAATTTCGCCTTCGAGTTCTAAGGCATCTGCATCAGAGCGAAATTTATCAAGACTTAACAGTACTGCTTCTTTTATGTGGGGCGTGAATGTTATTTGCTGACAACGCAATTGAGAGAAGAGGTCTTCCATGGCATGAGTATATTCGGCGAAAGGCGTCATATAACAGATAAGACAATTGCCTTTGATCATATGTAGCGCGCGAAAAATACTGTGAATGGCGTCCTGGTTGTGCGGATCTCTTTCAAGTTTGAAGAGGTCGTGCTCTATATCGTTAATGGATTCGTGAAGATGAACATTAAAGTCATGGAGAGTATCTTCATCTATGTCGTGTAGCTCAAAAAATTCATTTGACACAATACTGGCCTATACCCATTGCCAATTCAAGGGGGAGTGTTTATCTTAAGTGTAGAGTATCCTTTGAAAGAGTAGGAAAATTATGTGGTATAGATAGCCCGACTAAATCAGCTTTTTGGCGTGAAATTGTCCTGATGTTGTCCTGATATTGCTCTCATCCCAGTCCCGGTAAGAAGGACATTATGAAGAGCTCCACTCATTCGAAGGGGCGAAGTTGTTGTTGATCTGTTTTGAACGAGTATTGTTAGACTTATTGATGGGGAGCGAGTTGATGAATTGGTTAGATTATTTATTTGAGCAAGCGAGTGCAGGTAATTTTGAATATGTTACAGGAGATGCTAGAGCTGGAGACGCTACGCAAGACTTAGATTTGTTTCAATGGTATGCCTTGTGTAAAGAGGGCTCGTCTAATTGGAGCGCACCCGTTGAACGAGCCGTTATAGACGGGTATTTTAGTGCTTCAGTTGGGTACGTTTTTGCCTCTGGCTACCAGTGGACCTTAAGGGCCTTGTTGTTAGGTAAGTCACTATCCGGTAAACAAAAATCAGCAACGTTGCAGCCTATAGTGGACCCTGAAGCTATCGTCTCATTTTGCGTTACCGAATCTGGGGGTAATCGTCCCAGTGCGGTAAAATCGAGTTTAGAGAAAAAAGGCAATCAATTTGTTCTTAATGGAGAAAAGACTTTTATTACTGGGGCCAAAGAAGCAGAAAAATTACTAGTGGCGGCTTCCATTGGAGAAAAGGACGGACGGAATCAATTGAAATTGGCAGTGGTGGACGCTAAACAGCAAGGCGTCGAGATTCAAATTAAGCCTGCCATGTCATTTTTGCCTATAGTGAGTCATGGATCTGCGACCTTTGACAACGTAATGATTGATGAGTCGAATGTGTTAGAAGGCGATGCATACACTGACTATGTAAAACCATTGCGTACCATTGAAGACATATACGTCTTTGCTACACTGTTTGGCTATCTCTTCAAAATCAGTCGTCAGTATCAGTTTCCACAGGAAATAACTCAAGATATTGTACAGGTGTTGCTTGTTTATGTTCAGTTGGCAAGTATGGACCCGCTCAGTCCGAGTGCTCATATTGCGCTTGGGGGTGCAGAGAATATGGCGGAGGCAGTTGTCGCAACGATGAAACCTTACTGGGAGAAGTTGCCGGAAGATTTGCAAGCGCATTGGCTGCGAGACAAAGCGCTAATGGGTATCGCTACCACAGCCAAAGTGAAACGATTGGAAACAGCCTGGCAGCATTTGGGTTAATTAGCATTATTGAAATAATGAAGTTGAAAGAATGAAGCTGAAAGAATGAAATCAAAAGAATGAAGTGTCGTGTTGGTTGTGGCGCCTGTTGTATTGCGCCATCTATTACTACCCCCATACCGGGCATGCCTGCTGGAAAGTTAGCGGGCGTGCGATGTGTTCAGTTGGATGATGCCTTTAACTGTAAAATTTTTGGCGAGCCACACCGTCCTAAAGTTTGTTCGGCATTTCACGCCACTCCTGACGTTTGTGGTACCAGCAAAGAGCAGGCGATGGAGCTTATAGCGCGGCTTGAAATATCAACTCTCTAACATGGGTTTAAGTGAATTATTGGTTCAAATATTCCTGTATTGAAGAAAGCCATGGTTACATCGAATTACCATTACCGTGAAACGGAAATACCTGAACTGTATAGTCGTATGTGGATACGTTTACGTTCGGACATTTTTCAACGCAATAACTCCTTCCACCGCTGTTATTATAGACAAAAGAGTTTCTAATCCGAATCCCTTGCTCTATCATCGATACCTAAGAATATAGTTATTTATTCCTAAGTGACTGAAGAGTTTCCACTTTCTTCAGTCCTAGGGCCCACTTTTTGAAAGAGTTTTTTGATGAATAGTAAACAGGAGCTATCAGCTCAAGATCAGATTCAAACGATCACCAATAATTTTGAACAAGTCGGGTACATTTGTAACAAAGATATATCCACTGCTTTATTCCTTTCGATGAATTTACAAAAACCAATTTTAGTTGAAGGTCCGCCAGGTGTAGGCAAAACTGAGTTGGCGAAAGCAACAGCAGAGATACTAGATTGTGAGATGATTCGATTACAGTGCTATGAAGGCTTGGATGAGTCCAAAGCATTATATGAATGGAAGTATGGCAAGCAGTTATTGTACACCCAGGTATTGAAGGAAACTCTCGGTGATATTTTAGAGGGTGCGAAGGGGCTTGATGAGTCCGTAAAACGCTTACATGATTTTGGTGATATTTTTTATTCAGAAGATTTCCTCGAGCCAAGACCACTATTAAAAACGTTGAAAGCGGAGCAGCGCTGTGTTTTGTTAATTGATGAGATTGATAAAGCTGATCAGGAGTTTGAGTCGTTTTTATTGGAGATGCTTTCTGACTACCAGATTTCAATTCCAGAGATTGGCACAGTGAAAGCTAACTCGACTCCCATTGTATTTTTAACCAGTAATAATACGCGAGAGTTGAGTGATGCACTCAAGCGGCGTTGTTTGCACCTATACATCCCTTTTCCTGATGTGGAGCTGGAGCAGCGTATTATTCAGTCTCGGGTTCCCGATGTCACCGAGAATCTGCGCAATCGTCTTGTATCATTTGTGCAGTATTTAAGAACGATGGACCTTAAAAAAGTGCCTGCTATTAGTGAGACTATTGATTGGGCGAGAACGATGTTACTTATGCATACGGAAACATTAGATCCCGAAATGGTCCGTGACACTTTGAACGTGTTGTTGAAGCATGAGGAAGATATTAGTGCTGTGGGGGATGAGGTGAATAAGATTTGGCGCGAATTAGAAAAGGAACAAAGGTAACAGAGATATGGCTGAAAGAACCTTAGTACATTTTTTTAAAGCGCTGCGTGGTGCAGATGTCTCGGTTTCTACCGCAGAAGCTATTGAGGCCGTTAGCGCGGTGAATATGGTGGGTTATCAGGACAGAGAGCTGTTAAAAATTACTTTGGGTTTAGTGCTACCTAAAACCGTGGATGAAAAAGGGCACTACGGTAGATGCTTCGATCAATATTTCTCATTTAGCGCCTATGATAAGGATGAGGACGTGATTGAGGGAGAGCTTGAGGATTTGGCTCAAGCTGAAAACGATTCCTCCGCAATGAACATGGGAGAGGGCAAGGGCAAGTGCCCTGGCTCGGGTGGAGGGTCTGGTGAAGGAGAATCATCGGGTACCCAAAACGCCTCGGAAAGCACAACCGAGCTAGGTAAGATGCTGCTTGAAGATGATCAAGTCGCATTGTCTATGGCGATTGCGAAAGCCGCCAACAAGATTGGCATGACGAAAATCACTACCTTAACCCAAAAGGGTCTTTATGGTCGACGCATCATGGAAGCCATGGGTTTGGACGAAATGGAAAAAGAAATGTGGGCCGCGGAAAAACGGGGCGATGCTAGTGGCGAAGAGCTTGCATTGCGTTTACGTCGGGGCCGAGACAATTTGCGCGAGCAGATAAAGGATTATGTAGAACAGCAGTACGTGCTGCAGGCGGCTCAAACAGGTAAAGAGTTGCGAGAGGACGTGATGCGTTCTGTACGTTTAGAGCATCTGCGTGAGTTTCAGGATGTACAGCGGTTGGTGCGTAAAATGGCAAAGAAGCTGATTGCTGTTCACTCTCGACGTAGGCGTGTCACTCAGCGTGGTATGTTAGACGTTAGAGCCACGTTGAGACATAACGCAGCCTATGACGGCGTATTGTTTGATACCCGTTGGAAGGCCACTAGAGTAGATCGGCCGAAGGTGATTGCTATTTGTGATGTCAGTGGATCGGTTAGTGCCGTGGCGCGCTTCTTGTTGATGTTCTTATACAGTCTCAGTGAAGTGATTCCCAAGGTACGCTCTTTTGCTTTCTCTAATCGAACCGGTGAGGTGACGGATCTATTTGAACGAATGGATATGGACAAAGCCATTGAAGAGACAATTAGTCGTCATATGGGGTCTACGGATTATGCCCAGTCCTTGGTTGATTTTAAGGAGCTTTGCCTCAATGCCGTCGATAACAAAACTACGGTCATAATTTTAGGCGATGCGCGTAATAATGACGGTGAGTCTCGATCAGATATTTTGAAAGAATTTTACGATCGCAGTAAACAAGTGATTTGGCTAAATCCAGAAACTAAGAATCGCTGGAATACCGGTGATGCGATTATGAAGTCCTACCTCCCTTATACTCATAAAGCTGAAGTGTGTAATTCGTTGAATCACTTGGAGCGCATCATAGGAAAGTTGCTAAAAAATAGCTAAGTTATTCGAGCCTATTTATAGTGTATTGTTTTTAGCAGAGTGGTTTTTAGCAGCGTTATTTTTGTTGTTATTGAATTGAAAAACTTCTGAATCGTATATTACGAACTTGTTACGCCCAGATTCTTTGGCGGCGTAAAGGGCCTC
Source organism: Pseudomonadales bacterium (assembly GCA_016765265.1). GTDB lineage: Bacteria > Pseudomonadota > Gammaproteobacteria > Pseudomonadales > DC-out160 > DC-out160. Next base: position 9,204 of record JAESQG010000500.1, read on the forward strand.
GTCGGCTAGCTTTATAAGGATGGATTTGTCTTTGGTAACGTCTTTATTTTGCAGTTGAGCGGTAGAATATATACCTAGACTGATGGTGACTCTGTCGGATACAGTACTGGCAGGATAGGCAATATTGGCTTTATTCAGCGCCTTAAACATTCTTTTTGCAACGTCTTCGGCGCCGGTTAAATCGGTACAAGGTAGCAGTACCAGAAACTCTTCTCCGCCATAACGAGCGATTAAATCTCCCGGACGCAACAATTGACTTCTGAGTGCTTGGGCAACGCCTCTTAAACAATCGTCTCCAGCAAGATGACCATAGTTATCATTGAAACCTTTGAACTCGTCGATATCTATCATCATCACGCTTAGCGGAACGGACTCGCGATGACAGCGTCGCCATTCTACTTCAAACTGTCGATCGAACCCACGCCGGTTAACTACCGAGGTTAGACCGTCTAGGCAGTTTAGCCGTTGTAGCTCTTCATTAGCTCGGGCCAAATTTGTGTTGGCAGCTGAGAGTTGATCCTGCATTTGAGCAATTCGTGCCATGGCTTTGATTTTAGCTTTGAGTACCATGGGTTTGACGGGTTTAGAAAGGTAATCATCGCCACCGGCTTCGATACCAGAAGCGAGGTAGGTATCTTCAGTATTGGCGCTGAGAAAGATGATCGGAAACCACGTCTCACCACTCAATTTACGAATACGACGGGTGGTTTCATAGCCATCAATGCCGGGCATTTCAACATCCATTAAAATGAGGTCATACTTTTCCTTCTGGAAGAGGCTAATGGCAGTTTCTCCATCCACAGCCACATCAACTTGGTGGTTCATTCCCTTAATAATATGGGAAATAACCATACTGATGGGTTTGTTATCTTCGACGACCAGCACTTTCATTGTATTCTTCAACCAGTTTCGGTGGTTTGCTAGGCAATTAGGACTACTTAAAGTGTAGACCTCCCTAGCGCGCATGTTTGAAAACCAGCATTAATCGCTCAGTATTATTTGTTATTAGATCGAAGATTATTAACGGGGGTTTTTAGACTGGAGATTGACAAACTTGGTTGCGGCCGGCTTCTTTCGCTTCGTAAAGAGCTAAATCAGCTTTTTTGAATAGTGCTTCGGCGTTATAGGTGTGATTACATTGGTCGCAGGAGACACCAACACTGATGGTGACGAAGTTGTCCACGGTTGAATCGTTGTGCTCAATAGCTGACTCGGCTAGATGTGTTCTGATACGTTCAGCTACTTTGAGGGCACCATTTCGTTCTGTGTTGGGAAGAATTACTGCAAACTCTTCGCCGCCATAGCGAGCGACGGTATCGGCTGGGCGCAAAGCTGAGACTTCAATGCTTTGGGCGATTTTTTGCAGACATTGATCGCCAGCCAAATGACCGTAGCAGTCATTATATTGTTTAAATAAATCCACATCGATAAGCAACAGTGATAATGGGGAGTTTTCTCTTTTGGCCCTGCGCCATTCTACTTCCATGGAACGGTCTAAGCCTCTGCGGTTTAGCACCTTTGTTAGGTCATCCAGATAAGTGAGGTTTTGTAGTTTTTTATTAGCTGCGTATAACTCCTTACGCATGTCGGCAAGACGTGCCATGGCATTTATTTTTGCTTCCAAGACTGTGGCACTAACGGGTTTAGCGAGGTAGTCGTCGCCACCACACTGTATGCCTTTGGCCAGATGGTTTTCATCTGAAAGAGCGCTTAGAAAAATAATCGGCACCCACGTTTCTGGGTGGGTTTTGCGTATCATTTTAGTGGTTTCAAAACCGTCGATACCGGGGAGATCGAAGTCCATTAGTACTAAGTCGATATCGTGTTTTGAGTACTCTGCGAGGGCAGCTTCACCATCTTTTACGCACACAGTACGGTGTTGCATTTCTTTCAACTGTTTGCAGAGTAATACTGTGGCGGTTTCATTGTCTTCGACTATGAGTACATTCATGGGCTTTTGTACTGTGATACGAACGGGTGTATTTGATTATCCAGGATATTAAGTTTTCGCTTTCATTACTTTCACTTTAGTCGGGTTTTGAGAGAGTGGAAGTATGGATTGGGGGGGATTAGTCGGTTTAGCTATTTAATGGTACAAAATCCAAAGCGGAACCCAATAGGCTAAGTATGCGATTGATGTATTTCCTCTCATTTGAATAAGGTGTTGCAGGAAGCCGGCCCCAAACGGGAGTTGGCCAAGCAGGGTCTGTTTTATATCGAACGATATGATGGATGTGTAATTGAGGTACAACATTGCCTAACGCTGCGATATTCATTTTGTCAGCATTAAACTCAGCTGCTAGCAATTTACCAAGATGGCAAGATTCTTTGTTGAGCTGGTGTTGGTCTGCTACAGATAGCTCATAGGTCTCTTTGATATTTTCTCTTTGCGGCACGAGAATGAACCAGGGGTATTGGCTATCGTTCATCATTAGAAGCTCGCATAGAGGGAAATGACCGAGAACAAAACAATCCTTGGCAAGGGTAGGATGGAGTGAAAACATGGGGGAGGTCTCTGATAGTAGATGAGTTTAGATATTGGTGTGGGGTGCAAATAAATAAGGGTCCATTAATAAACAAGGGTCCACTATAGTTAATAGTTAATAGTTGATATTCCAGTGGCTTCCACAACCAGCTAACTTATTCCCCCCCATTTCATGAGGGGGGAATAAATTATCCCAATTTGACTAACGTTAAGGAGCCTTATGGTTACAGAAAACATGGCAAGCCTCA
>JAESQG010000501.1 GCA_016765265.1 Pseudomonadales bacterium
ATGACAGTGGTGGATGTGAGTGGTGCTGAGGCAAAAGTCTACTTAGAGCGATTGCTGGCAAACGATGTCGCTAAATTGAAACAACCGGGCAAGGCGCTTTACAGTGCTATGTGTCGAGAAGATGGCGGCATTATCGATGACTTAATTGTCTATAAAATGTGTGATCAGACGGGGAAAGACTGGTACCGGTTGGTGGTGAACTGCGGTACTAGAGAAAAAGATTTGGCCTGGATCGATAAACAAAGCAAGAAATTTGACGTGAATATTGCCGAGCAGCCGCAACTTGCTATGATTGCTGTTCAGGGACCCGAAGCGATTAAAACTGTGGCTGGAATATTGGGAGATGAGGGTGCAGCATTAGTGACATCTTTGACACAGTTTCAGGGGAAGTTTTATCATAAATCTGATGAATGGTTTATTGCACGCACAGGATATACTGGGGAAGAAGGTCTTGAGATTATGCTGCCTAACGCTATTGTCGCTCATTTTTGGCAACAACTCTTGGACTCGGGAGTCACGCCCTGCGGATTAGGTGCTCGCGATACGCTGCGCCTAGAGGCAGGGATGAATCTTTACGGCTCCGACATGGATGAAACGGTCACCCCTGCGCAGTCAGCGATGAGCTGGAGTGTGGCGTTAGATAGAGATGATCGAGATTTTATTGGTAAAGCAGCGATAGTAGCTGAACAAGAAAAGGGAGCTAGTAGCAAGCTAGTTGGCTTAGTATTAGAAGGGCGGGGTGTTTTGCGCGCTCATCAGACTGTTATCGTAGCAGGCTTGAGTGACGGGGAAGTCACCAGTGGCACATTCTCACCAACTTTGGGCTATAGTGTTGCGTTGGCAAGAGTACCCAAGACTATTGGTGATCACTGTGAGGTAGAAATTCGTAAAAAACGCCATTCTGTGAAAGTGGTGCGACCTCCCTTTGTGAGAAATGGGAAAAGGGTTTTTAAGTAGCACCAATATTAGTAGAATACCGGCCCGAAAGTCGGCGTTGTTCAAAAGGGGATCATCTGTACGGCGTATCCAGGTTAATTTTGTACGCACTCGTTTTACAAATAGAGTGATTAGAAGTGGAGAGAGAAATAATGAATGATGTACCGGGGGAATTAAAATACCTAGTTAGCCACGAATGGTTGCGAGTGGAGTCTGATGGTACTGCCTTTGCGGGTATTACTGAACATGCACAAGAGGCCATGGGCGATTTGGTTTTTGTGGAGGTACCTGAGCTGGGCTCAACTATATCGGCTGGAGAAGAAGTGGGTGTTGTTGAGTCCGTGAAAGCGGCTTCAGATATCTATGCAGGGGTGTCCGGCGAAATTATTGCTATTAATGAAGAGCTGGAAGAATCGCCTGAAATGATCAACAACGATGCCTATGGCGATGGTTGGATGTACCAGGTTCAATTGAGTGATCCATCTGAGATCGAAAAAATGCTGAGTGCTGAAGAGTATATCAAGCAAATTGAAGAGGAAAATTTGGCAAATGGGAGGAATGTGGAAAATGAGGAAAATGAGGGAGATGACTAAAGTATTCTAGTAACCGATTTAACGTTGGTTGACTCGTTTTCTCTGTAAGATCTTTTTAAATTCTGCTGGTTTCCCGCGTAGCCCTCCGAGGTTCGCCTAGCCTACTGAGGTTATAATGCCCTATATACCCCACACTGATGACGATATAGATGAGATGCTTGAGGTCATCGGCGTTGATAGTATTGATGAGATCTTTGATGAAATTCCCTCACATTTACGGTCGGGAGAGCTGAGTCAAGTACCCTCAGGTATCAGTGAAATGGAAATTGTGCAGTTGATGTCTGCGCGGGCTCTGGAAGATAGCGGCAGATTGAATTTTATCGGTGCTGGTGCATATGAGCATCATATACCAGCGGCTGTGTGGGAAATCGTGACGCGGGGAGAATACTATACCGCGTATACCCCATATCAAGCGGAAGCCAGCCAAGGAACCTTGCAGACCATATACGAATATCAATCGATGATGGCGCATTTAACCTCCATGGATGTGTCAAATGCCACACTTTACGATGGTGCATCGGCTCTGGCCGAAGCAGTACTCATGGCCATAAGAGCCAACAAAAAATCGAAAAGCCGTAAAGTACTGATGCCGCGATCGGTTCACCCTCATTACCGAGAAACGACTCGCAACATTGTTCATAACCAAAATATAGAGTCCATGGAGGTGAAATTTCTCCCAGATAGTGGGCAAGTGGATCTTGCCCACTTAGCTCAATGTGAGGGAGAGGACTTTGCTGCATTAGTCATATCTCAGCCGAATTTCTTTGGCGTGCTGGAAGATGTGGATACCTTGACAGATTGGGCTCATGATAACGGTATGTTGGTGATAGCTGTGGTGAATCCCATTGCGCTAGCCTTGCTGACTCCGCCTGGCGCCTGGGGTAATAAGGGTGCTGACATTGTTGTAGGAGAAGGTCAGTCACTGGGAGTGCCCATGTCTTCAGGCGGCCCTTATTTTGGGTTTATGTGTTGCACTCAGAAAATAGTAAGACAAATGCCCGGTCGCATTATCGGTAAAACCGTGGATACAGAAGGTAAAACGGGGTATGCATTAACGTTACAAGCGCGAGAGCAGCACATTCGACGGTCCAAGGCTACATCCAATATCTGCACCAACCAAGGTCTCGCCATGTCAGCGTCCACTGTGTACATGAGTTTGCTAGGGGCGAAAGGGTTGGAGCAAGTGGCTTCTCATTGTCATCATAATTTAATGCAGCTGAAGAAAAAGGTGGATGCTATCGAAGGTGTCACGCCTGTATTTTCTGGCGCAGTATTTCACGAAATGTTAGTGCAGTTGCCGGCAGCACCTAGCGAGGTTTTATCTGCCATGCTTGATGAGGGCGTTATTGCGGGATTGGATTTATCATCTTATTACCCTGAGCTAGGCCATACCTTGTTGATCTGTGTGACAGAAACAAAGTCAGAAGCAAATTTAAACCGTTACATACAAACAATGGTAAATGCCTTGAGTAAGGGAAAAAAAGAGGGGAGCCGATAATATGTTGATATTCGAACAAGGTTCAACGGGGCGTCGCGCAACTTCTCAGGCACCTACCGCTAAAGTGGATATCAGCAGTATTCCTGAAAATTTGCGGCGTAAGAAACCGGCATTGTTGCCTGAAGTTTCTGAGCTTCAGGTGGTTCGCCATTATACCAATTTGTCGCGAAAGAACTTTTCCATCGATACCCAATTTTATCCTTTGGGTTCATGTACCATGAAGTACAACCCGAGAGGAGCGAATCACGCTGCGTCGTTACCGGGCTTTCTGGGGCGTCATCCTTTAGCACCGGAGTCAGTGAGTCAAGGGTATTTAGCATGCCTCTATGAACTACAAGAAATCCTTAAAGATGTAACTGGGATGAAAGGAGTATCCCTTACCCCAATGGCAGGAGCACAGGGTGAGTTTGCAGGGGTTGCCATGATTCGTGCTTATCACAATGCTCGCCAAGATGACCAGCGATCAGAAATCATTATTCCCAGTACCGCACATGGAACAAATCCAGCCACCGCGGTGATGTGTGGATACAAAGTAAAAGAAATTGCCGTCACCTCAGGTGGAGACGTGGATATAGAGGCCTTGAAGGCGGCGGTGGGGCCACAAACCGCAGGGCTGATGATGACGAACCCTTCCACCTGCGGTGTGTTTGAACGCAAGGTAGAAGAAATCGCGAAAATTGTTCACGAAGTGGGTGGTTTATTGTATTACGATGGCGCCAATCTAAACGCTATTCTCGGTCAGGTTAAACCGGGCGATATGGGTTTTGATGTACTACATATGAATTTGCACAAAACATTTGCGACACCTCATGGTGGTGGAGGGCCTGGTGCCGGTCCCGTGGCTGTGAATGAGCGCTTATTGCCTTACTTGCCAATCCCTATAGTGGGTAAAGTCACTAGTGATACTCAAGATGCGGATAACCCGATAATCAAGTACCGCTGGCTAGATGAAAAAGATTTTCCAGACTCAATAGGCCGATTATCTGCGTTTATGGGTAACGCGGGGGTTCTGCTGAGAGCGTATTATTATGCGCGGGCTTTAGGTCGCGAAGGTTTGGTAAGAGCAGGCTTATTTTCAACATTGAACGCCAATTATTTGATGAAAAAAATGGAGCAGGCCGGTTTTAAACTGGCGTATCCAGAACGTCGCGCTACCCATGAATTTATCATTACCTTTAGCAAAGAGGCAAAAGAGCTGGGTGTGAGTGCTATGGACTATGCCAAACGCTTATTAGACTACGGTTACCATGCTCCCACCACTTATTTTCCTTTGTTAGTGCCAGAGTGCTGGCTAATCGAGCCTACAGAAACGGAAGCGAAAAGTGAATTAGATGGTTTTGTGGAGGCAATGATCGCCATTCAGAACGAAGCCCATGAGAGCCCTGATGTGCTTCGTCATGCACCACACTCTCAGCCCGTTAAACGATTAGATGATGTGAAAGCAGCGCGGGAACTCGATTTGGTTTGGCATCCGACGTCCCCTGGCCGGTAAAATGGGACGTCTATTACTTTTTTTAAATAAAACCGTAGCTAATCAAATAATTGGTGAAGGGCAATAAGCGAATTAGTATCAACCGCTTGCATGGTTTTATTTAAATGAATAAAGGTTTGTAACAGTTTATTTTGATAATTCTTGAGACAATAATTGCCAGGCATGGATACACGGCATAGAATAGCCCACCCGAATTACCTTTAGATCCCAAGAAAAACCATTTTAATGATGCAATCCCTTCCACAGATAAATCTAGCTAGACTCCCAGTATTGCACTATAAATCCACCCCCATCTCTCGACCGGGTAGTGGGAATAACGTTTATCGAGCATCTGTCGGATGTGGCGGGTTGGGTGAATCGATACTATCCACAATATCATTAGTTCAAAGCATCATTAATTCAAAGCATCATTAATTCAAAACATGATTAATTCAAAACATAATCGATTAAAAATAGCATTGACTAACATTACAAGGAAACGATGAATGAGTGCAGCAGAAAATCTAGAAGCTTTTATCAGAATGGAAAACGAGTTGAGAGCCGAATACGAAGTCAAACTCAATGAGCAAATTGAAAAGACTACGCAGTCAGAGGGAAAACAGCTAGAGCTTCAAGCAACTATTGATGAGAAAGTGGCTGAGCTTGCAACTTTAGTCAATGCTGCCACCGAGATCAAACGATTAACTCAAGAAAACCGCGAAGCGAACAATCGCGTTAGTAAAGCGCAGGCTGAAGTTGAAGTGCAAAAAGGGAAAACCAAATTGGTGAGAAAAGAACTCACCGATACCAAATCTGAGCTCAAAACGTTGAAACAGTTAGATCCCGAAAAGCTCAAGAAAAACATCAAATCAGCTAAGAAAAAAATAGAAGAAGAGCGAAAAACCAATGGTCTTCTTGAAAAATCGATTAAGCAATACAAAGAAAGCAATCTAGAACTAAAGAAAAAACATCAAGAACTTGATGATGAGCTTAGCGAGCTGAAGAAAGTTGCTGCTGATGCCGAAGATCTTGCTGAATCTGAAGATGTTCCTGAATCTGAAGATGTTCCTGAATCCCAGGATGCTGTGGAATCTGAAGCTGTGACATTAGAAGAAACAACCACTAGCGCCGAAGCCACTACTGCATAACAAGGCGTTGTATTAGAGCTAGAGAGATAGGTTCTGGTTTAAAAAATAAAATATCCCCGAATCATAAAATAGAATATAGCGGCCAAGGTCGCTGAAGCAGGCACTGTTATCAGCCAGGCAGCGGCAATTTTATAAAGTGCAGACCGCTTCACAATTTCTACTTTGTAGATTTTCTTAACCCGTGAGAGCTCTTTTCGTTTAAGGTTTAGCTTTTTTCGGTCCTTTTTAAGCTTTTTAAACATGCGATTGATTTCATCAATCGTGGCAGATTCATGATCTTTTAAAAGCCGAGTGATGGCAATTCTATCGTCGGATTCTAATTGGTCGCTATAGACGTGCAGTTGCCATAGGTAATTAAGCTTCAGGTATTCTCGTAGAAACCCTACTCCGAAAATTCCACCCACAGCGATGTGGGTTGAGCTCACTGGCAGGCCCAGCTGAGAGGCAATAATAACAGTGATGGAGGCAGCCATTGCAGTACAAAAAGCCCGAGGTTTATCCAATTCCGTAATTTCCGATCCCACAGTACGAATGAGTTTTGGGCCGTATAGGGCTAGGCCTATAGTGATGCCGATGGCACCTATAGTCATTACCCAAAACGGAATGCTGGCTGTTGTAGAAATGCCTGAAGTAAGGACGGCATCATTGATTGCGGATAAGGGGCCTATGGCATTCGCCACGTCGTTTGCACCGTGAGCAAAGCTAAGTAGAGCCGCCGAACATATCAAAGGTATGGTAAAAAGGTCGCCAACACCTTCTCTGTCGTTGGTAATCGTTTCCGAAGCTCTAGTTATTGCTTTACGCGAGAAGATTAGAACAGGGATAGACATTGCAACGCCAATGAGAAACGCAGTTTGAAAATCCATGGTCCAAACCTTTTTCAGGCCTTTCAAACAAAGGTAGGTAGTGAACGCGCAAGTCATAATTGCGAGTAAAATGGGGATCGTTTTTTTTGCAGATCCCAGCATATCCGTTTTATGGAATATGGTGTGTTTCATTAGATATAAAAAGCTTGCCGCAATTACGCCGCCGAGTACGGGGGAAATGACCCAGCTAGCAGCAATTGCTCCCATTTTCCCCCAGTTGGCGATATCTAATCCGCCAGCGGCAATGCCGGCGCCTAATACCCCGCCTACGATGGAGTGAGTGGTGGATACGGGGGCACCAAGAAAGGTCGCTAAATTTAACCAAACTGCGCCGGCAAGTAACGCGGCCATCATTAACCAGATAAACACTTGAGTGTCTTGAATTCGGCTAGGATCGATA
>JAESQG010000502.1 GCA_016765265.1 Pseudomonadales bacterium
AACGATATCATGGATCTTTCTAAAGTCGAAGCAGGCATGCTCGATATATATAGGGACAGAGTTGAAGTCATTGATCTTACCATGGATCTCGAAAACCGCTTTAAGCCGCTCTCCGACGACAAAAAAATACCTTTGGTGGTCGATATTGAAAGTGGCATCTCTGAATTTATTACCAGCGACAGCAAACGAATAGTACAAATTCTCAAGAATTTTCTCTCTAACGCATTCAAGTTCTCTGAGTTGGGCGATATTATTCTCAAAGTATTTACGCCTGATTTAAGCACCGTATTCTCTCAACAAAACCTGACCCATGGTAATGTGATGGCTTTTGCAGTAAGTGATTCAGGTATCGGTATACCTGCGGAGAAACAAGAAGCCATCTTTGAAGCCTTCCAACAACAAGATGGCTCCACCAGCCGTAAGTATGGTGGCACGGGATTGGGGCTGACTATCGCACGGCATTTGGCAGTGCTGCTCCAAGGAGAGATTACGCTATCAAGCACACCTAATGTTGGTAGTACATTTACACTTTTTTTACCCATAGAGACCCCTTTTGAAGGTGAGGTTGATGAATCTGGTGTGCGACAAGATGTAACGCTCAGAGTGACTACCCACAGCATTGCCCCCAGAGAGAAAGCGGAGATAATAGGGAGCAATGTCCATTCTCTATCACCACGCCTGCTACTTATTATTGAAGACGATAACAAAAATGCCTATAGCTTCAAAAAGACCGCAGAAGACAATGGTTATCAATGTCTCATGGCGACCACCGGGCAGGATGGCTTAGCTCTGGCAATTAAATATAAACCTATGGGCATTTTATTGGATATAGGTCTGCCCGATATAAGTGGTTTAAAAGTATTAGAGCAACTCAAGCAAGACCCCAAGACCTGTTCTATTCCAGTGCATGTGGTATCTGGTTTTGATCAAGAACAGATGGCTATTGACAGGGGAGCTGAGAGCTATCTACATAAACCGATTGAAATGAGCGATGTGGCCTCAGCACTTCGAACGCTTGATCAGGTTAGGCCCATTCGAAGGGTGTTAGTAATCGAGGATGATAAAGCGCAACAAAAGGCGATTACAACGTTGTTATCAGGGGAATCACTGGCCTTAACCTATGCAGGTTCAGGCAGGGAAGCCCGGGCCCAACTAAAGGAATCCACCTTTGATTGTGTGATATTAGACTTGGGCCTACCTGATATAGACGGTATCGATTTAGCTCGTCAGATAAGAGAGCACCCATTAGCAGCAAGTACGCCCATTATCGTTTACACAGCACGAGAGTTGAATGATGAGCAGTATCGAATTCTAGACACCGTCACCAAAGCCATCATTATTAAAGGCAAGAATTCCGATGAACGTCTGCTAGATGATGTCCAATTATTCCTTCATCACGTTGAAAATACAAAACCGAAGGAGGAAAGAGAGGGGCCTTCTCTTCTGCATGACGATAACGCTGTGCTTAAGGGGCAGCGCTTGCTGTTAGTGGATGATGATATGCGCAATGTCTTTGCACTATCTAAGCAATTAAAAGAGTATGGACTGGAGATCAGCATTGCGGCCAATGGGAAGGCAGCGTTAGATAAATTGGATGCCCATCCCTTTGATATCGTTTTGATGGACATCATGATGCCCGTTATGGATGGCTATGAAGCAACACAAAAAATTCGGCAAATGAACGCATTTAAAGATCTACCCATTATTGCACTCACTGCAAACGCCATGTCTGACGATCGAGAAAAGTGTCTAGCAGCGGGTGCATCGGAATATATGACGAAGCCTATCGATATTGACAAGCTAGTGTCAATGTTAAAAGTTTGGCTATATAAGGCCCGGTAAGATGGAGCAAGCAGACCGTGAAGATATTGAAATAGAGCTCTTACTTGACGCGATGGAGCATACACATGGTTATGACTTTCGGCATTATTCTCGAACTTCGCTGAAACGACGATTGATACATCGCATGAAGATGTCGAAGTTAAACCGACTCTCCGAGATGATTCCCCTTGTGTTATACGACGAAGCCTTCTTTGAATTAATACTAGGTGATCTGTCCATCTCTGTAACAGCGATGTTCCGAGATAAATCAGTTTTTAATGTTATCCGAGACAAAATAGCGACAACCTTACAAACCTATGCTCGTGTTAATGTATGGCATGTGGGTTGTTCTACCGGCGAGGAAGTGTATTCACTAGCCATTTTATTACAAGAAGAAGGGTTGCTTGATAAAACGCGACTTTATGCCACTGACTTTAACAAGCGATCCATAGCCATTGCTGAAAAAGGTATTTATTCAGCCGATAAGATTGATGCTTATTCTAAGGCCTATCTGGACTCAGGTGGCAACGACAGTTTGTCTAACTATTATCGAGAAGCCTATGATTCGATAAAAATAAACGACAGTTTACGGAAAAATATTACCTTTGCGCATCACAACCTTGTGAAGGACGGTCAATTTGCAGAGATGCATTTGATTCTCTGTCGCAATGTCTTGATTTATTTTGATGCTCAATTACAGAACCAAGTGTTAACCCTGTTACACGACAGTTTAATTCACCGGGGATTCTTAGTGCTCGGTAACAAAGAATCCCTTTCATTCACAGCAGTACAAGACGGGTTTGAGGAGTTTGATCGAACCAATCGTGTTTACCGGAAATTAGATATTACCGGCTCATAACGCTGACTTTACACCTTATGAAACCGCTGTTGTCAGTTGCTCAGCCGGTGAACTTAAAGTGCTTACTACCGTTCTATCTGCAGGCTTTGACTTTGAGATAGCTCTGGCCCATTCGCCACCCTCTACAGAATTGCTTCTTCTTAACGTGGAACTCTTTTTCAATCCTCGGGACACCGTCTACCACCTAACGATTGTAGTGTCATTTACTCAGTTGAGCTTGGCAAACCAAAAAACATAACCCGATTTGCAACAGTATCCTCTTTTAGCTTTCGTAGCTTTAATCAATATCCAAAGATCAAGACATTACCGGGTATTGGCTCACAGTTTTTGCCCTCCGTTTAGACAAAGTTGTTATTAGCAGCCTAAAACTATGCAATTAAGTTAGGCTTTCCGCCACTAAGTGAGAATTAGCTAACGCGGCAAAACGAGCACTAATTCAATCTTTTAGCGGCATTAAGCCAGCCATAAATACAATAATTTAATGATTTGAGTGCGGAGTTTTCAAGTATGGCATCTACACAACGTCAAATAACTGTAGAACAAACTAATTCGTCCAATCGCCTACAACTAATCACACATCAATTTCATATTAAAATACACGAGGTCATTCTCGATTATTCCAACGACTGGTCACAACTAGTAGCGAGTCAATTTGACTCTGATTTAGCTTCAAATTTTTTACGCAAGACCCATAATATAGGTGGCAGCACCGCCAGCTATATTATGACCGACATATCAGAAACCATATTTAATCTTGAAGGGATTTTGAGACAACATTTGGCATCTAATGGTGTCGATTATGCCGAGCAAATTGATCGTACGATTAATAGTTTGGTTAGGCAAGCTGAACACATAAGTAACAATCATCATCATCAAGACCATTTATTTGACTATTCTATTTTGAAAGCAGCCTGCCCTGAGATACTAAAAGTAAGTCACTCCGACATAACCATTTATGTGACCGATGATGACCCCATGCAGTCGGAGCTGATCACACTACAGTTACAAACGCTAGGTTATAATAGTAAATCATTCACGACCTTAATTGATTTACGCGAAGCTGTGGTAGCAGCCCCTCCTAACATCATAATTTGCGATATCGTTTTTCCTGAGAGCGAATACGGCGGCATTGAAGCTGTTCGGTCCTTAAAACGAACCAATGGAATAAACATTCCTGTATTGTTTATTTCTTCTAAAAAAAGTACCGAAATACGATTGCTAGCCCTTCGAAGTGGAGGGGATGGTTTTTTTCTAAACCGATTAACATGCCAAATCTTGTCGCAAAAGTTGATCAGCTTACTGTGATTCAAAAAAACAGCCCTTTGAGAGCACTCGTGCTTGATGATAGTGAGGATTGTTTAGCTCTGACGAGAATGATCTTAGAGGAAGGTGGCTTCGAGGTAAAATGCATTGAAGACCCCATGGAACTAATTGATGCAGCATTTGAATTTCGTCCAGAGATATTTCTCCTAGATTACCATCTACCGAATGCTGATGGTGTAGAACTAGCGAAAATGCTTCGTCAGGAAGAGTCATTTATATCAACACCCATCTTTTTCTTAACCGGCAATACGAACGAGATGACAACTAGACGAATGATGTTGGAGGGAGCCAACAAAGTTTTTTCCAAACCCGTAGATCCAACTGATTTAGTCGAATCTACTCAGGTGAGTGCCCTTTCTTACCGAAATCAATCTATCCATAACGAATATTTCGGTATGTTAGATCCGATTACTGGGCTGCACAATGAGCATTACTTCACTGGCGAACTAGACAGTGTTTGCAGAGATAAAAGCAAAAGAGAACGGAAATACCTGATCGCAATAGAAATTACAAACATTAACTCGTTCTGCGAAGCACTAGTTCAATCCCTTAATGGAGGAGACTACAGTGCCCAGGACGAATCTATTCTTTTAACCGCTTGCGCTGCAGCGATTCCCATTCAAAACACAGGATCTGAATCCCTCAGAATCGTCGACGCTTTATGTAGACAAACTGCACTAGTCAAATCTCAAGGCTATCACGTAAAAATAAAAAGAGAGAAAAAGCACGATGAGAAAGAAACAAACTATTGGCTAAAACAATTAGGAATCGCTATAGAGCATCATAATATATTTCTCAATTACCAGCCAATCATTAGCTTAGCTAACGATGAGTCCAATCGATTTGAGGTTCTTGTAAGATTGAAGGATGAAGAAAATAGAACCATATCTCCCAGTAAATTTTATCACTCAGCTACGTTACATGGCATCGATAAATATATAGATCGATGGGTCATAACAAATAGTATTAAATATCTAAAAACGGCCAAAGATAAAAACCAGGTCTTATTTATTAAGATACCAAAGAATAGTATAGACTCAGAGGGATTCGGGCCATGGCTAGACAAAATCCTGATAAAGAGCGAATTACCGGCGAACAAATTAATTTTTGAATTTTCGGAAAATGACGTTAAGTATTCGATGGTAGCGATGAAACATTTAATCAGAAAAATAGATTGCCACGGGTTCCAGTGTGCATTAGAACATTTTGGGAAACACGAAAAATCCGCAGATATTCTAGACATGCTTCCTGTCAGCTACGTAAAGTTTGACAAATCAGTGACTCATAATATTTTTCAACGAGCCGCACGACAAAAAGAACTTGAGAAGATGTTAAAGTCAAAACCTTTAATTTCTGTTGAGAAAATGGCTAGTTATATCGAAAGCCCAGAATCATTGGTCTATATTGCATCGAAGGGCTTTAGCTTAGTACAGGGGAATTTGCTACAAGAACCCATGCAAACTCCAAATTATGATGAGCTAGTAATGGATGCTATGAAGCTGCCGTATAATTATTAATGGTATCTACAAACGCCAATTCAGAACCAAGCCCTTACTTCTTATTCAGGGTTTTCTGACCTTATTGGTAGTGGTTAGAACTATAATATTTATACCATATCAGATT
>JAESQG010000017.1 GCA_016765265.1 Pseudomonadales bacterium
GTATACATACCAAATATAGTATGTCAACAGAATAAAGCATAACGCTTTGCTCTTTTGACGCTGAAAGCGGGCAAAAGTAGCACCTTGTTATGCTGCATCTAACTTAACTTTAGTTACCTTACTCAAACTAATTTTCTTTTTTGCACGCCACAGGTCGTATGCATACTGCATAGCTAACCAGCTTTCTGGAGAACGACCAATTGCTTTAGACAAGCGAAGCGCCATTTCGGGGCTAACTCCACTCTGTAATTTGAGAATTCGATTTAAAGTGGAAGCTGCTACATCTAGTTTGGTAGCCAAGTATCTACAGCTGAGATCATAGGGCTCCATATATGTTGCAACAAGAAATTCGCCAGGATGAGGTGGATTGTGCATAGCCATTAGTGATAATCCTCATAGTCGAGTACATGAACATTGCCATCGGCAAACTTGAACGTAAGACGCCAGTTAGCCGAAACCGTGATAGACCAAATACCGTCTCGCTGTCCTTTCAAGGGATGCAACCTATATCCTGGCAAATCAAGATCATCTATCTGCTGAGCGGTATCAAGCGCAGCCAACTGAAATCTAAGCTTTTTAGTGTGCTTAGCCTGAACCCCAGCTTTACTACCTTTGAGATAGAATTTCTCAAGTCCTTTGTGCTTGAAGGATTTAATCATTCATATATTATAGCGTGTTGCGCAACACCGTCAACAAGCATAACGCTTTTGTTAGTTGCGTTTTGGTTGTAGTGGATTTTTGTGAAAATATGGCCGAAGGCCATGCACAAAAAGGAACGCAGACCAAAACGTCAACTGGATAAATTTGTTATGTATTAATTTAATCCGGATTCAACACCCTTTCATTAGGGACTTACACCTATTCTTTATTGGCTTTCTTTTCCTTTTTCGCAAGGCGCTTTTCTTTCATCGTTTTTTCAGGTTTCTTTTTAGCCGCTTTTTTTGAATCTTGACCTTTGGCCATAAATCTCTCTCCTAATTTTGTTGAAGCAATATTAAACGTCTATGAACTATCTCGTATTTAACGTCTTGAGCTGCGGCGTACAGCGTCCGCTAGATTGACTTGTTAGCAGCTTCGGACTGCAAGCGCTCAACCAGCCACACCTTAATGATTGACTGGCGAGTAACCCCAATACGCGCCGCTTCACGATCAAGTGAATCTACAACCCAGGCGGGGAAGTCAACATTGATACGTTTTTGCTCCTGATTAGGGCGGCGCATAGTCGACAAGTCGAGATCATCGATGATGTCTTCATTATCCTGGTTGAATTTTTTATCGAAGTCTTTAGCTTTCATAGAGCAGCACCTCGTTCTTGCGTGAACGTCTGACAAAAATCAGACGAATTTTATCCTCGCGATATGTAACCACAGCGGACCAATGCTTACCCTGAATCTGAGCAATAACCAGAAATCTAGACTCATCATCGGACTTTGCCCGAATCTCCAAGACATCTGGATCAGCCCAAAGCTTCTGAGCTGCAAGGAAATCAATGCCATGCTTATCCAAATTGGATATGCTCTTAGCTTCGTCGTATTCAAATATTCCCATGAGTATAAAGTATACCATTTATACTCAGAACACAAGGAGAGGGAGACTAAATAGAGTGACTGCTAACGCAGCAAACAGGTGCGTGTAATTTATTGCACGTCACTCTGCTTTGCCTTGTTAGCCAGGATGTCTTCCAGACCTCCTGACACATACTTATGTAGGACACTCGATACCAACGTCTGATACGGCATACCCTCTTCGAGGGCACGACGCTGCAAAGCCTCTAGATCACGGCTAGAGATACGAATATTAATACGCTTATCTTTCTTAAAAGTTTCTTCAGCGGCTGCTTTAATTTGCTTCTTTCGTCTTGAAGTAAGCATTGAATCAAAACCACCGCGTTCGAATTCTTTAAGTAGTTCTTGTTCGTCCCTATCTAGTTTTTTCTTGCTCATGACTTATCTCCCAAATATTGCTTGGTAGCCTTGCGACTAGGGATAATGGTTTTTAAGAATATCTCAGATCTGTTTTCAACGTACGGAACCAAATATACGTAGCTATCAATATTTAGAACAAAAACACGCTGATCGGGATATTTATCATTATTGGGGTGCTTGAGGTCATCCAATAGCTCCCCTTGGGAGAGATAAAAGACTACATCTTCAAAAGAGACACCGCGCTCCTTTATAAGCTGTTGATTCTTTCCGGCATTCCAATTTATAGACTTCATGGAAAGAAGTGTAGCACAGGTGTGTGCCTTTTGGCATCACCTGGGTGTCGAACGTGTGGCTAACGCTTCAAGCAGGAGACGTATAGCGTCCTCGCTGTCTTGACTTGTTAGCAATTGCTATCTGTACAGCTTACACATATAATCTAGTAATTATACACATGAGGTAATGATATGAGAACTAATATTGTTATAGACGATAAACTGATGGAAGAAGCGATAAAGCTTACGGGTGTAGCCACTAAAAAAGAAGCGGTTGAGTTAGGCCTCAAAACCATTATCAGACTAAAAAAACAAGATAAAATAAGGGCTTATAGGGGTAAATTAAAATGGGAAGGCGACTTAGAGCAGATGAGAACTGACTAATGATTACCGTGGATACGAGTGTATGGATAGACTATTTTAACGGTAAATCGACAGCCCAAACAGAACATTTAGATTTAGTTTTAGGAACCACAATATTAGTTGTTGGAGATTTAGTATTGGCAGAAGTTTTACAGGGCTTTAGAAATGATAAAGATTACAAGATTGCCAAATCACTTCTTGAAGCCTGTGAGCTTGTTTCATTCACCAGCCCAACACTGGCAATCAAAAGCGCGAGCAACTATCGAACCTTACGGAAAAAAGGCATTACGATTAGAAAAACCATTGATTGCCTTATCGCAACTTATTGCGTAGAAAATAAGTTACCGTTACTTCATACCGACAAAGATTTCCTCCCATTTGAAAACCATCTAAAATTAAAGACTGCCCTCCCGTTGTGATTGCTAACGCTCAAAGCAGCAGCACTTTTAAGTGTCTGATTGCCTTTGTTTGTTATGTAATTCCTTGAGAAACTCTGGCGCAAGGTCAGCTCCATTTGGCCATACTACTGTTTCAAGTTCGGGGTCAACTGAAACTTTTGAAAACATATTGACGTCCTTTAACGGTTGAAAAACTGATCCCCTTAACTCTTTTTCCAAATTAACTTCTCCTGAGGTACCATCATCAAATGCAAGCCAAAGAGTATAGCCAGAAATATATTTCGCAGATTTGATATGTAGCATAATCATTACTCCAATGGGGCTATGTGATTTAGAGGCTCTCCAGAACGAGCATTTTCCCAATTCACTTCTAATTCATCTTTATGAAAAGAAATCCATTCTTGATCA
>JAESQG010000503.1 GCA_016765265.1 Pseudomonadales bacterium
GATGCCGGGAAGAGACTGTCATTTTCTTATTTTATTATTACCGAACACCACCAAGGTGACATTGCTGTTACATCTAATCTGGACGTCGGAACTACCTTCCATATTCAATTGCGCCGCTAACATTTAATAATGGTTAATATGGCCGGCCATAGTCACTCATCATCGGGTTTTAACTGTCATCGTTTAATAATATAGGTACTTGTGACAACAAAGTGTTTGACGTATAGAGCTTATATATAAGTTTTATGGTGCCGTTAGCGTTTTCTCCAACATCAATTGTAATTCGTGGATTAGTTTAATTCGAGCGTCGCGATCCTTGAACCGTGTGAAGGAGAGTAATTTCTGAGTTAACCGCGCACCGCGCTCTGCCGAATGCTGTATAACCTGAACATATTCATGTAGCTTAGGTTGGTTGTGCAGCAGGTCATTAAGTAACTCTGCATAACCAATGATAATGCCAAGCATGTTGTTGTAGTCATGGGCAATACCGCCCGTGAGCTGGCCCAGGGCATCCATTTTTAAGCTTCGTCGAAGTTGTTCCTCTTGCAATTTACGGTCGGTGATGTCGGTGGAAATACAGCAAACCGCATAAATTTGATCTTCTTCATTAAATATCGGAAAGTTGATGGATGCGTAGATACGCTGATGCTCATTATAAAAGACGGTATCCTCTGATTGGATCGCCCGTTTCGACTTCAGTACAGCCAAGTGGTTATTCTGCATTGTGTCAGCATCTTCTTTAAGGAAAATACTGTCTAGGGTTTTTCCTACTATGCGTTCCTGACTAATGCTAAATACATTTTCACAATGAGAGTTAACTAAAGTGACCAGCCCGGCGGTATCTTTGACGTAAATGACCGTGGGAGAGTTATCCATAATCGCTTGTAGATCGCGTTGACTCTTTGCTGCCCTCTGGCGTAATTGATATTGCTCTGTGACGTCATTAAATATGAGCACCATGCCCTGGATATCGTTCTCCTTATTGCGAATAGGTGTGGCGGAATCGGTAATCTGATATTCACTACCATCTTTGGCTAGGAGTGTAGTGTGATTGCGAAGGTAGACGGTTTTTCCCGAATTCATTACCTCTTCAATCGGGTTTTCGATAGTTTTGCGAGTGGAGGCATCGACAATGGGAAATCTTGTCGGTTGAGTGGATTTTTGCTGCGATCATACTCAAAAATATTATCCAATGTGTCGATATTTAACTGCTTAGAAAATCCAGCAATTTTAGAGATATGTAGCGCAACATTATCAGTCTGTTGAGCGGCCTTTGCAGCTCAGCAATATCCACCATCCACGCTCGTGAAACGATATTGCCGATCTGAGTTTTTTCGATTAGATCTACCTGGCTAATGATACCTTTTACATCCCGCTAAAATTCGAAATACAGCTGAACACCGGAGGTAAAAATGGTGATAAAAGTGCTCGCCAAAATGACATACATCCCGAGCCGGCGTGCTAGACGATTTTTTATGAATGCTGATTTAATTTTTAAAAGTTATGGGCCTTTGATTAAGTGCGTAAGGTGTTTATGTATCAGAGCATCATAGCTTCCATCCCGTTTCATCTGGGACAATACTGGCACTAGTGTTTCGTATTTTTTATGCAAATAAATAAACATTTCTTTTGTTGCTAGCGGGGGGTGTTGTAAGCGAATTTCGTTAAGGTGAAGCGTCTCTATTGCATACCGTCCACCCCACGCCTCATATATCAACAGGCGTACACAGTCCTTTTCTACTAGAGAAAATAGTTGGTTGGCGGTTTGAGCTTTTGTAATTGCGGCTGTTTTAGGAATATTTTTCTCTAGATTTTCCAACCTGTTATAAAAGTAATATCTTCATTGGCCAAACTACGCCAACCTTGCTGCAGGTAAACGATCAGTCGCTAATTGATATCCAATCCTACGCAAAGCCTCCCGCGTTAGTTCGTCAAGAAAACCGTCTTGTGACTTGGTGTTAAGTGGCGCCTGGGTAGTAATATTGAATAGTAGAGTGGGATATGAATTCGCGGAAACAGACTGAGGGAATAATAATCCAATTAGCAGAGGTACAAATATAAACCAAAATTCATGGATCCAGAGCGAGGAGTTTTCTGTGGGTAGCTTCATAACTAACTCACTTTGACGGGTTGTCGATCGTTCTAGTATATCTCCGAGAGTCGGGTTAACACACTTAAAATTATAGTTAGATTTAAATTATAGTTAGATTATTCATATGTCTTATAATTAAGGGTGTATCGGGTGGATTCTAACCGGATGAGTTGCTAGGATTGTATGAATGACAAAAGCTAAACCAGAACCGATTTATGGCGTTGATGATGCCTCCTACCAAGCAGCAGGCCAAGAGCCAGGCATTAGAGTACTCGTAGATGATTTTTATCACGTAATGAGCACTTTGCCCGAAGCAAGAAAAATTCGTGAGATGCATCCCGAGGATCTTGAAGAAGCGAGAGATAAACTGGCACGTTTTTTATGCGGATGGTTAGGCGGGCCAAAACTCTTTCAGGGAAAATACGGCCCTATCAGAATTCCAAAAGCCCACCGTCATCTAGAAATTGGGCTTGCTGAAAGAGATGCTTGGTTACTGTGTATGGAAGAAGCATTAAAGCAACAACCTTATGCGGATTCCTTTAAGAAATATCTTTTAGAGCAATTATACGTGCCCGCGGAGGGAAGCCGAAACAAGGAAGAGTGAATAGATTCGGCTTGCAGCTCCAATACAACTTAAAGTGATTTGTTAAGCTTATGAGATGTTATAATTAATATCTTATATTTCAGCACTCTACCGCATAGTCCTACAGCTAAATCAACATTAAATGTCTGGTCAGATTCGACTTTTAATGTTGATTTCTAACTTGCCCTCCCGCGGTCTAGTCGGCAACAAAATTACGCCATGCGCCCATATAATCGATAAAGGATGGACCCAAGCCTTCCTTTGCCAAATACTCACGGCTGACAGGCAAGCTTGTGGGTTCAAAATTAGGGTTCTCCAAAAGCTGATTAGGAAAGTCATGATGTATAATCGCGGCACGGCCTAACATAACCCAATCAACACCTTCGCCTAGCGTTTTCAGTGCATGAGCCCCCGTCCTGATTTTACCCGCCACGCCAAGTCGAACGTTGCCTCTGTCTAGCTCAGTGAAATAAGAAATCAAACTACGTCCTTTATACGCATCTTCAATGGGTTCTTTTCTTGCGGAATTGTGTAGTCAGGGCGAACAAATTAAACCGGTGATGATGTTAGCAGGCCCGAAATTGCGGGCAATTCCAGTCACCATCCACATTCCATTATCACAAGTGCCTGATGGTCTGACCAGTGACATGATTGTTGAGACCGCCAGAATTACCCATAACGACCTTCAAAATCGATTTGGCATCGACAAGCCCCGGCTTGCAATTGCTGGTCTGAACCCTCACGCAGGCGAAGAGGGTTCCATGGGGCTAGAAGATATCGAGATTATCAAACCTGCAATTGATGCTCTTCAAGAAATGGGCATCGATGCATTTGGACCGCTGCCGGCTGATACCATGTTTCATGCCAGA
>JAESQG010000504.1 GCA_016765265.1 Pseudomonadales bacterium
CGGCTGCACTGACCATGCGACATAATGATCCTTATCCAAAAAACGGGTCGCGCCTATTTCTGCCATCAGCGCATCATAGAATTTAACGGCTCGGTGTAGATCATTTGTGCCCACTGTTACGCATCCAATCATGTTTAATTCTGCTTTAAGGTTCGTGATGGGTTGAATAAATTCCTATGCATAATAAACCCCTCTGGCCCTATATCGCCATCACAACTAATGCTATAAGGCGAGGATTTTACCCCTTGATTATCATAGTCCTCATGTGACAGACTAATTTCAGTACTATTACACGAATAACTTGAGGGGAAGTCTATGGCGAGCAAACGAAGTAAGGTCTTGCGGTTTGTTATCAAGCACCTGGTGTCTAAGCTACTATCCACTGAAATAAGCCCAGAAAAACAGCGTGCTCGCTTAGAGATGGCATTAGTTCCTTTGTGGCGCAACTTTAAGTTTTCCACTGATGCTGTTGATGTGGAGGGTGTGCCTTCCGAATGGATGGTGGCAGACGGGGCGAATGAAGAGCGGGTAATGCTTTATCTACATGGAGGTGCCTATACCATGGGGTCTGCGGGCACTCATGCAGATTTAACATCGAGAATGTCGCATTTTTGTGGGATGAAGTTATTGGTTATAAATTATCGTTTAGCACCGGAGAACCCTTATCCTGCCGCGGTTGAAGACGCCACTAGCGCTTATCGATGGCTTATCAAACAAGGCTATAAGCCGAATAATATTGTTATTGGAGGGGATTCCGCTGGCGGTGGATTGACTATGGCGACCTTAATTAATCTACGCGATCAAGGCGACACATTACCCGCAGCGGGTGTTTGCTTGTCACCGTGGGCAGACCTTTGTTGTGAAGGCGATTCTCATACGACTCTCGATGATGTCGACCCTTTCTTATCATCCCATTGGTTGAAAGAAATGGCGAAGTTATATGTACAGCAGGAAGATGCGCGCAACCCCCTAATCTCACCCTTATTTGGCAATTTTAAAGGCTTGCCTCCTATCCTTATCCAGGTAGGATCAGATGAAGTATTACTTGATGATTCTGTTCGACTGGAAAAACGGTTGTTAGAGGATGGCGTTGATGTCAGTTTTAAAATCTATCAAGATATGTGGCATGTGTGGCAGTTATTCGCCGCGATAGTGCCAGAAGCAAAAGAAGGTCTGTTGGAAATCGCAGGATTCGTCGATGCAAAAATTTCGGCGGCACCACAGTCTGTACAGGAAAAGAAGAGCGAAGCCGTGATCTGAGGTTCGTGACCTAAGGTTAGGGGGTTCGTATCGCAACAAAAGAGACTTATGATATGATTCTTCAGTTGGCAACAATGGATTAAAGTTTATTTAAAATGCCTATCAATAACTTATATTAAGAAACTTTTTAAATGATAAAATCACATAAACGAAGAAGTCACATAAACGAAGAAGTCACATAAACGAAGAAGTTACATAAATAAAGAAATCATATAAAAAGGAGTGGAATATGGCCGATTTACGTTATGACGATCAGGTTGCTATCGTAACCGGAGCAGGAAACGGATTAGGACGCAGTCATGCACTGTTTTTAGCATCCAGGGGCGCAAAAGTAATTGTTAACGATCTAGGGGGCAGCGTTGCCGGGGCAGGCAGTTCGGAATCGGCAGCGCAAAAAGTGGTCGACGAAATTGTGGCGGCGGGAGGCTCTGCCGCCCCTAACTTTAACGATGTCGCTAGTTTTGAAGGCGCTCAGGCAGTTATTGATACCGCGATGGAGACCTTTGGACGGGTGGATATTCTGGTGAACAATGCCGGTATCTTGCGCGATAAATCCTTCAAGAAAATGAGCAAAGAAGATTTTGATTCAGTTATCAATGTCCATCTTATTGGAACATCATACATGTGCAAAGCGGCTTGGCCCATTATGTATGATCAACAAAATTATGGTCGCATCATCAATACTACTTCAGCAGCAAGTTTCGGAAATTATGGGCAAACCAATTACAGTGCAGCGAAAGCCGGTATAGTAGGGTTTTCCAAAGCTTTGGCTCAGGAAGGGATTAAGCATAATGTGCGTACTAATATTCTTGCTCCCATAGCGCGTACCCGCATGACTGAAGATTTGTTGGGTCCGATGGCTAAAGAATTACACCCTGAATTAGTGACGCCGGTAGTGGCGTACTGCGTTCATAAAGACTGTACCGTGAATGGAGAAATATTTTCTGCTGGTGGTGGACGTATCGGTAGAATATTTTGGGGCGTTACTCCAGGTGTTAAAATGGCAGATATCTCCGCAGAAGATATGCGCGACAATATTGACGCCATTATGGATCCAGCCGAGTATATCATTGCCAACTCACCGGCAGATGAATTAAAAATGTTAAGCGTAAAACTTAAAGCGTAGTTCTTAAATCGTAGTTCTTAAATCGTAGTTCTTAAATCGTAGTTCTTAAATCATAGTACTTAATTCATAGTGTTTAATTCAAAACACTTAAATTATAGCGTTTAATTCAAAACACTTAATTGGTGTTTAAAAATATTGAGAGGCATATTCAAATGGGTAAATTAGAAGGCAAGGTAGCCATAGTCACCGGTGGTGCTCGAGGACAAGGAGCAGCAGAAGCAGAGCTGTTTATTAAGCAAGGCGCAAAAGTGGTGATCACTGATGTGTTAGAAAAAGAGGGCAAAGAACTAGCCGCAAAGCTAGGTAAGGATGTACTTTTTCTGCAACAGGATGTCACCGAAGAAGAGTCTTGGGTCAGCGTAGTGAAAATGACCGAGGAGCATTTTGGTAAGGTCGATATACTAATCAATAATGCGGGTATTATTCGCATGGCACCACTGGCCATGACCTCTCTGGATGACTATATGGCGGTTATTAACGTTAATCAGGTGGGTGTATTCCTTGGGATGAAGTCCGTAGTGGCTGCAATGACAAAAGCAGGTGGCGGCTCTATCGTTAATATTTCTTCTATTGATGGTCTTACAGGAATGAGTATGGCCACGGCTTATGTTGCGAGTAAGTTCGCGGTACGTGGTATGACTAAGGTTGCCGCTTTAGAGTTGGGGCAATTTGGAATTCGAGTTAACTCGATTCACCCAGGTGGTGTCGCGACTCCTATGCTGGAGATTCCAGGTCTTGAAATCGATCCTGAAAATAACATGTTTAATAACGTGCCTTTGGGACGGATAGGTCAGCCTGAGGATATCGCCAATTTGGCCTCCTATCTAGCTTCAGATGAAAGTAGTTATTCTACGGGTTCTGAGTTTGTGGTTGATGGTGGTATGACTTGTGGCTTCTCGTTGGAAGGCTAATGAAAAGAAAGTCAGTTTAGAATAACAACTTGATATTTTAGATTACTGTTAAGTTGGTTTATGGGGCGAGGAGTTAGTGATAATTCCTCGCCCTTTTTAGTTGCCCACCCTTTTTTAGTTGCTAGCTATTGGTCCGTGACCCACTTCCAAAGAGACGGCTGTGGTGCTTCAACCAGGGATTTTCCTAGGAACTCAGACCAGTAGGATTCACTGCCATATTCATCCCGCCATGCCCATAGTCTGCGACTGAAATGGTGTTTCAACTTCCAAACCCTCAATTTGGGTTTGATCCTGAATTTGGGATACCTCCTTTACCTGTAAATTTTATTAATAATACGAAAGA
>JAESQG010000505.1 GCA_016765265.1 Pseudomonadales bacterium
AAAAAGTTTGCCGAAAAATACGGGTTAAAGGTAATGACAGCCTGCAATGGCGAAGAGGCAATTGTTCAATTAGAAAGCTCGAAGATAGATATTATCCTTATGGATTGTCAGATGCCAATCATGGATGGTTTCGAAGCAACAAGAGTCATTCGCAACTCGAAATCTTCAATTAAAAAGCTACCGATCATTGCGGTGACGGCAAATTCAACAACATTGGACCGAGAGCTTTGCATGGAATCAGGGATGAACGACTACATACCAAAACCAATCGACCTCGATGAGCTAACATTGAAACTAGATCACTGGCTTTCCATTTAGGACTAAAGACTAGGAGTAAAGACAGCAATCTTCAGTTTTATTCGCTAGCATACACAAATATCACATTCAAGAGGAAATTCACTCCTACTGGGATTTATACAAAACTTAAAGGTCTTAGTTCGCCTGAACAGGCAACTTGTGTTAGTGTGCAACTTTTTTAGCCAACTAGCCGTCGTCTCACTTCCCAGCTAGCAACAGATAACAGGAATTTAGTACCACATGAACGAAATGCAGGACATTAAATACCATAAATTTATGGGACTACGCATCATCTATCAAGATATCAACAACCAAGATTCTTATCGTTTAGATGTGCCCACAATTTATTTAGGGGGTGCCTTTCAAAGCATTCAAAATGTTCAAAACTATGCTAAAACATCAGCCAAATACTCTCGCACTATTATGATCGATTTATTGGGTTTTGGTGATTCTGACATCCTGGATAGCAGTTATAAAATGGAGCTCTTAGCTGACAGTATTGATCATTTCATTGATACCATGGGGTTTGAAAAAGTAAACATTGTAGGGACCTCCTACGGTGCAGTTGTTTCTTATATTCTTGCAGGAAAATCACCTGAAAAAATGAATAAACTGATTTTAGGTGGTTTTATGGATAGATTTAAGCCGGAGACCTTAGTGAAATGGGAGGATGGCCTCAGCTCTGCTAAAAAAGGTTGTCGCGATGAATTTGCGGAGAAATTAACTGCATTACTGCTTAACAAAGACCGTTCCAAAGATATTCGACTACAAAACTATATCAGCACAATGATGATTCGAAAACTCACCAGTGCCACCTACGCCGAATTGGATAAGTTTATTTTCAGTATTGAACGACTGATGAATAATACAAAATCCTTTCCAGTTCCCCTGTGTAACACACTTATGCTCACTGGCGAATTTGATATATTCACTACACCCGCACACCATAAACAACTACACGACCGATCCCCAGATAGCGTTTTTACCCTGATTAAAAAGGCAGACCACATGTTTCATTTGGAACAGCTAGAAGTCACCACCCAACTGATAGAGACATTTCTATCGGGTCGCGATATCGGAGAAGTGGATGGGCATTACTTGTCGAAAAACAGCATTACTCAAGGATCAACCGCAATACCAGCATAACAAAAAAAGGGGTGCCAATTATTGGCACCCCTTTTTTCATCCTCTACCTCTAGCCCTCTGAGTCCAGTCTTTCTAGAACACAAAACAGACCCTACTTCCCGGTGAACTATTTGAAGATATGAATCAAATATTAAAGCGGTACTGTATTTAGAGATACACCGTATTTAAAAAAGTACGATTTAAAGAGGTACGATTTAAAGAGGTACGATATTCTCTGCTTGAGGACCTTTCTGTCCTTGAGTAACAGTGAACTGAACTTTCTGACCTTCTGTTAAAGTTTTAAAACCTGTCGCTGAAATAGCGCTAAAGTGAGCAAATACATCAGGACCAGATTCTTGCTCAATGAAGCCAAAACCTTTAGCTTCATTGAACCATTTCACTGTACCAGTAACTGTAGACATAATTATAACCTATTCATTCATGAGTAATTTAATGCCCTTTCTGTTTCTACAATCGCCTACTTATGGCAAGTATCGCCTACTTATGACAAGTAAAGGCGGCAAGAAAAAGGCAAGTTGGCTGGAAGTGATGTTATTACTTATGAAGAACCGGTCGAGGACTACAGAACAGGGCATCGAAATGGTGTGCATAAATATAAGTCTTACTTTCAAGCTGAATTAATTATATACAGCTTTACTGGGTAGTCAACGAATATTCCCAGCTAATTCGGGCACATAAGGCGAAAACGGGAAATAATTTTTATCGTGAAAAAGCGGTCGGAATAGGACCTATTCAGCATGACAAATAAACATCAAGTTAAGCATTAAATGAACAGATAAGCCGCAACTTGTGTACGTGTACCAATCTATGTACAATGCCCAACCGGTTAGCGAATTAAAGGTTGCATCATGGCATCTAAACCTAGCGTGACAAGATCAGGCGCGACGAAAAAGAGTCCTTCCTCAGAAACATCTTCATCTATCAAGGACCAAACCAAAGCTTTCATTGAAGGTGGTGGTGAAATTGAATATATAAACTCTGGCGTCAGTGGCCAGCAAAGCCTAGCAGGGCCCAAGCATATCACTTTAGGCAACAGCAACAGCAGACCTCCCCAACCACAACAGCTACCCGCCAAACCACAACAGGCTCCAAAAATCGAAGTCCAAGCACCGCAGGCAGAACCTGAAACCCAAGCAGTGCCAGAAGCTGAAGTGGAAACAGAACCACAGGCATAAAGGGTTAAGTTAGAAACCTTGGCTGGATTACCCGAGACTGCTTAGATACGCGTAGATACCTAGGCAACATGGTTTCGTTCCCCAATAGCCCTCCCTGATGGATGTAGAGAATTTCCCACTCATCTGATTTTGATCGAGCAACATGATCTAGCAAAGTGAGCCAACCCAACGGGTCATAAAGTAAATCGAACTCTACTCCTACCTCTGTCTTTAACGCTTTCCATAGGGTGAAGTATTCATCGTATAATTTACCAAAATGATATTTTTTTCTCGCAGATAAAATTGTTGGATACGTACTTTGATCGGTAGAAAGTTCCATAAATTGTTTTTTTAAATATTCCTCACCTCCCACACAGGCACAAGTCAACACTTCAAAGGGCAAGTGTTTTTGCAAAAATACCGCGGTTGTTCCTGTACCTGATGGAAGTGCTATTTTAAGGCTCCTGATTTTGTTTTTCTGCGACCATAACAAGATCTCCTCAGCCAATCTTTTCACTCCTAACTCAGCCCATGCAACGCGACCTCCCTCAGGCACAAAAATAGATTCGCGCTCTTCAGGAAGAATTACCTGCTGAATATACTCTCCCACGCCACCACAGTATTTCTCTCTCTTTAAGGGCCCCGTCTTTAAGGCTATTATATTTGCGCCATTTGCCAAAGCAGCCCGGTAGTTTCCAGCAGGATGTTTATTTAGAAAAGACGGGACATGATCCACATAAAAATCAAACTGCCAATTTTTAAGCTTCGCTAGCTCCGAAAGTGTGTAGAGCGAATTCGCTTGAGGAGACCCATGTCCTATTATTTTTTTTATTCCAGGAAACTCACCATCCAATAGGTAATAAAATTTTCTCGCTTTATTTCCCGAGAAAGCAGGAGCCAACAAGTCATCTCTTTTTAAGAAATAATCCCGTCCTCTAAATGTTATTTTGTCAGTTGGGGAATGGGCTAAGTTAATCATCGTCGAATCTTACCACAAAAGAGATAAGGGGTTTCCAGTGTCCTAGTTAATCCTAGCTCCTCAGTTATGACAGGTCTATAATCATAGAAAATGTCTATCAAATAGAAAACGTCTATCAAATAGAAAACAAAGGTAGCAATCCAAAATATGGACCCTATTACGCAAGCAGTTTTAGGTGCAGCCGCGCCACAAGCGGCAGCAAATTCCAAAAACCTAAAAAAAGCTGGCATTATTGGCGCAGCAGCAGGAATGAGTGCTGACCTAGATGTGCTTATCCGCTCTTCGATGGACCCACTTCTGTTCTTGGAATACCATCGACAATTCACACATTCTCTTATTTTTATTCCCGTTGGGGCTCTGCTTTGTGCCTTGGTAGCTCAAGTGATAGTGGGAAAGCGATGGCAGCTTGATTTTAAGGAAACCTATCTCTTTTGCATACTAGGTTATGCAACGCATGCTTTATTGGATGCCTGTACTACCTACGGGACAATGTTATATTGGCCTTTCAGTGATGAGCGAGTGGCTTGGAATACGATCTCTGTCATAGACCCGGTCTATACTGTGCCACTGTTGTTAGCAGTTATCGTCGCTGCTTTAAAAAATAATCCATGGATTACGCGATTGGCTTGGATTTGGATATTGCTATACCCAACTTTAGGTTTGATGCAAAATCATCGCGCCGAAAAGGTCGCCAGGCATTATATAAAAGATAATGGTGAGAAACTAATTTCTCTTGAGGCAAAACCGAGCATGGGTAATATTGTTCTTTGGAAAATTGTATATGAAACAGAAACTCATTATCACGTAGATGCCGTACGAATAGGATTATTTCAGGGTATAAAAGAAGCTCGTTTTTTTAAGGGTGACAAGCTAGAAAAACTAGATCTGGCAGAAGATTTTCTTTGGTTAGATAAAAATTCGCAGCAAGCCAAGGACATTGAGCGATTCCGTTGGTTTTCTAACGGCTATATCGCCAAGGACCCAGTACATGAAAACCGCATCGTCGACATACGATACTCTATTATTCCTAACGAAATTCAACCTTTGTGGAGCATTGAATTAGATCCCAATGCCGCACCTGAAGAACACTCTCTGTACTTAGTCCACCGAGACATCTCTAGAGAGAAAAGAGCATTATTTTTAAAAATGTTATGGCATTAGCGATAGTGTGACGTGCATCAACAAAATCCTATAATGCGACTGATCCTTTGCAATTTCGCTTTTTGGACTTTCCTAAATTGCCACG
>JAESQG010000506.1 GCA_016765265.1 Pseudomonadales bacterium
AAAACAAGCTATGACGCTTTCATCGGCCCTCTGAAAACTAAATTAAAAGAACTCATAGAGGGTAGCCAAC
Source organism: Pseudomonadales bacterium (assembly GCA_016765265.1). GTDB lineage: Bacteria > Pseudomonadota > Gammaproteobacteria > Pseudomonadales > DC-out160 > DC-out160. The sequence goes on from JAESQG010000506.1 coordinate 71, forward strand.
AAACGCTACCCACAGGCTTAAAAAGCAACTGACATCTCTCTCATGCTCTGCTCGCCACAGGTTCTAACCGATTGCCGTTCTAATATATTGCTGCACGAGTATATTGATGTGCTAATATATCGGTCCTACGAACATATTTCACACAATGAAAAAAAGGGGCTATTGTATGTCCGTTAAGATTTATCACAACCCAAGATGCAGCAAAAGCAGAACTACTCTGCAACTGCTACAAGAGAAAGGTATTGAACCTGAAGTCATCCTTTATCTTGAAACGCCTCCTAGTGCCAACGAAATTAAAAGTATACTAAGCCAGTTAGGACTAGAAGCTAAAAAGCTAATTCGTTTTAATGAAGCCATAGCAAAAGAACTTAAGATCAAAGCATCAGATGATAAAAGTGATTCGGCTTGGATAAAGATTATGGCGCAAAACCCGAAATTGATTGAACGCCCCATCGTTGTTAAGGGTAAGAAAGCTGTCATTGGCCGCCCTCCCGAAAATATCAATTCCCTGGTTTAACGACAACGTACGGATTTAACTACACCCACTGGTCTAACAACTCGCACTGGTCTAACAACAATGCTATTACTCATCTCTCCAGCCAAAACATTAGACTTTGAAACAAAAGCGAAAACTGATATCTACACTGAACCCAGTTTTCTCAAGGATACAAAGCTTCTCATCAAAGATTTAAAAAAGCTGTCTTCCCAGGACTTGACCAAACTCATGGGTATCAGCGAGACCCTGGCTGACCTTAACTCGCAACGCTTCAAGGACTGGAAGGCCCCCTTTACACAAGACAATGCCAAACAAGCCCTATTGGCATTTAAAGGTGATGTGTATACAGGTCTAGATGCTGAGTCCTTCAAAGCAAATGATTTTAAATTCGCGCAGAAACATTTAAGAATTTTATCGGGTCTTTACGGCGTATTAAGACCCTTAGATCTCATCCAACCCTACCGCCTAGAAATGGGAACGAAGTTTGCCAATGCTCGCGGCCAAAACCTGTATGGATTTTGGGATAACAAAGTAACTGAAACCCTAAATAATGACTTAAAATCGCTAAAATCAGAAAGCGTCATTAATCTCGCCTCCAACGAATACTTTAAAGTAGTCAAACCCAAACTATTACAAGCCGAAGTTTTTACACCCGTATTTAAAGACTATAAAAATGGCGAATATAAAATGATTAGCTTCTTCGCAAAGAAAGCGCGAGGACTGATGAGCGCATATGCTATTAAAAACCGAATAACTGATCCGAAAGGTCTACTCTCTTTTGACCTACAGGGATACGGCTACAGCAAAAAGTTATCCACTGAAAAAGAATTTGTTTTTACCCGGAAACAAACCTAAAGGAGAGAGGCCTTTTATAAAAAGGCCCTAACAGCGATACGGACATAATGGTCGGCCAAGAAAAAAGCAAACAATGCCGTTAGATAAAAGATAGAGTAGGCAAATGTCTTCATTGCATGCTCATCAGCTTCACACAGATACAATCTATAGGCGTGATAAATAAACCCTATTCCCAATGCAACAGCACCTGCCAAATAAATCAACCCGCTCATTTCAATAACAAAAGGAATCAACGTTACCGCTAACAACATCACGGTGTACAGCAGCACCTGCATTTTGGTGAACTCTATCCCGTGTGTAACAGGTAACATAGGCAGGCCCACTTTTGCATAGTCGTCTCGGCGTTTAATCGCTAAGGCCCAAAAGTGAGGTGGCGTCCAAATAAAGATAATAAGAAATAAAAGCAAGGCTTCAGTGTTGACCTCTCCGGTCACCGCGGCCCACCCTAGTACTGGTGGCGCTGCACCGGCGGCACCGCCCAGCACAATATTATGAGGCGTAGTGCGCTTTAGGTACTTGGTATAAATAACGGCATAGCCAATGATACAAATAAAAGTGAGAATGGCCGTTAGGGTGTTCACAAATGCCAGCAAAATCACCATGGATATAACGCCTAACAGAATGGCGAAAGTGATGGCAGACGCTGAAGACATCCCCCCAGTGGGTAGTGGTCTTGCTTTAGTGCGCTCCATTTGCGCATCAATTTTCTGATCAACCCAGTGATTGATAGCGGCACCCGAGGCTGCAGCCATGCCTATGCCCAAACTGGCGAAGATAAAGATATCAAGAGGAATAAACCCTGGAGTGGACAACAACATCCCAACTATTGCGGTAAAGATGATTAGCATTACTACATTGGGTTTACACAGTTCCAGATACTGTTTCCAAAGTACCGGGGGAGACTCTACGGTTATTTCAGTCACGTTCAACTCGCCATTGGTTTTATTCAGCTTTGTATCGACTAATCATAGGCACTGATTGATATAAGCACTGATTGATATAGGCACTGATTGATATCGATTTAGTGGCTGCTTATTCAATCAAATTAACAGATTCGCAATTAGAACAGACATTGTGAAAACAAACCACTCTATTAGCTACCCGATTTGTCTACTCGTGTCGCCGTCATAGAACATCATTTCCTTCTCCAGGCATTGACCCTACGAGAGACTATCCAAACGAATTAACTGAGTACAACATATAACATTGTTTTATATGCTTTTATTTTTTAAATGTCATCATGACTAAATTGGATGAGTGTTACTAACGGAGTAGCGGCCGTTAGTTAAAAAAATCCCGCTCTGAATTCACCAGAACGGGATTTGTTAGCGATCTCTTACATTAACTTGGAACTGAATTTATGGCTAACACCAATAGCCAAGGTACTACGGTCAGCCCCAGCACTATCATCAGCACTCATACTGCTAAACAGAGCATACACATTGGTCTTCATTAACAGCTGATAAAATGCACCCACCGTAATGGCGGTTCCATCTGCGGCGACACTTACATCATCAACTGCACCATAGGAGCCAGCGACTTTCAGCTTATCGGAGGCCTTCCACGTTGTTGATAAGTATATGTAACTCTGCTTATCGCCAACGCTGGGATCAACTGATTCTATGGATCCGCCGAAGGTCCAAGGCCCGGTACTGTATTTCCCATGAAATCTTATTGCCGAGCTGTCAGCGCCACTATTAGCAACAACACCCGTATCGCCGACGCTCAAGTATTGCATACCGACCATTAGGGAATCCTTTTTATAGGCAACACCGAAATTCATATCGTGCTCATCTGCGATAGTATCATCCACATAGATACCGGCATTAATACTTATATCATCCATTTTTTTACTGTAGGCCAGAGTGTTGTCACTCCAACCATTGGTCATTCCACTTAGACCGTAGTTTGCCCCTCCCAGGCCTGCGCCTGCTGAGGTGTCATAAAAGGGATCTACCTTCAAACCCGCCATTTTATACGGTGTAGAAGTTCTACCAACGACGACTTTGCCGAAATCACCCTTAAAACCAGCAAAGAAGAAGCGCTGATTCAACGCGTCACCTTGTGCGTCAGTATCAATGCTGGCGCCAGTTTGCAGATGATAAAATGCGCTAAGCCCATCAACCGCGTCCGAACTACCTTTTAAACCTACTCGCGACGCATTATTTTCACCGCTTAAAGTGGTATCAGTATCATTGTCGATACTATTGAGAGAGTAGCGAAAATCGCCGTACAACGTATTGGAACCGGCAAACACCGCTACTGGCATTAGCAGTGACCCGACCGTACTATTCCTCTGTGCAAATATGTCATTACTTGATTCCTTTCTGTTTGTGTATCGTATTTTTCCGCCCCCTAGCTCGTCCGCCTCAGGCACTTGGAATAGAGTCTATGCCATATCATAGAATTAACAATAAATAATTTATGGAAACGCTTGGATT
>JAESQG010000507.1 GCA_016765265.1 Pseudomonadales bacterium
CAAAGCGTACCTCATTTTCACTTTCACGTACTTCCTGGGTCTTTATTCCGGATAAAAGGCCACGCCGTTGAATTTGCAGATCAGGGTGAACTCAAAATAACGGCAGAGAAAATAATGGCGTGTCTATCCCTCTGCCAAACCCACCCTCTGCTAAACCCACCCTCGGTTTAGCCTCTATCCCAATTATTTTCACCACTGTCGGTAACATCGCCGTCGTCATTTTCGTCCCAGCTTTTAACACCCAGCGAATTTATCTCAAGGATGCCGTTACCCGCCTGGGCATTTTTGGGCGTTGCCCGCAAGGTAAAACCAGTGGTCGTAGAAGCCTCTATCGTTAAATCATAAAATTTCGTCCCGCTGTCGATGGGAGATTCCGTAGGAAAAATGGTGGGCGAACCGGTATCGGCACCCCCAGTTGCGGCACCAGTATAGACGTTGTTACGGGTATGATAGCGGGCCATTGTTGAAGCAAAGCTAGCCAAAGACCCTTGGGCATCCGCGCGCCGGGATTTTTTTATACCTTCCATATATATTGGCGTCCCCACTGCGGCGAGTACCCCTATGATCACAACCGTTACCATCAATTCCATTAGCGTAAAGCCAGCATGTTGGCGTGTGTTTAGGTGTTTTGTCATTTGATAACTCCTCCGTAAACCCGAATTATTCTTCAACAGTCCAATAAGTTTTGGTGATGGATCCGCTGTCATCCATCGATTCACACTCGGTACCAACACACAGTACCGACCTCGTAGTCCCGTCATCATCCTGAACTTTCAATCGAGCTGGAGCGGGCGGTAGACCCGCGGTGTTTAACAACTTAGATCGATCTGCCTTGGTTAGATTAGTGACATCGCCCGAATTGTTGAGATCCGAGACCGCAGTGGCATCAGCAACATTCACCTTATACAGCCTTGGCGTACCCGCCGAAATGACACAAGAGCTACTAGAAGGCGAAGGCTCATAGGAGGTAAAATAAATAGCTCCACTAGAGGTTGTACTAGTGGCCAGGACTTTTTCACCGGTGTTTTCTAAAGTGATAAACCAGCCTTGGCTCGCATTAAGATCGCTTTGTGCCGTCGTCACCGCTGAGCTACTGCCTACGTCTATCGTATCGGCGGTAGCGTCGTAAAAATCGGATTCGGTGTATTTTATGTAGATTCCACTTTCAGGACCAGAGGTGACGTCTTCAGAGAACATTAGATAAAACCGATCCTCTGCCCCTTCGTCTAGGGGGTGGGCCTGCCATCCTGAGCCGATGCCAATGGCGAGTTTTCTCGACCCATCACTGACATGTATAGATATATCCGGCTCATGGTAGAAGCGACGATTAGAGCTGGCCGTTGACCCTGAAATATCAGCAATAACGCCGCCTTCAACCAAGGTGTTCGCCGGGTTTCCGTGGGTGATATCAAATCTCCAGAGCTGTCCACCCATATCACCAACATAGAACTGATCCGTCTTGCCATCGTTATTGATATCAATTGCTTTTATGGAAGATGGAATGCTGTAGACCATATCGGTGACATTGGTATTACTGCCAGAGGCCCCCGCCGACCACAACAACGCACCGGTGCTAGCATTAACCATATAGAGGGCTCGACCTTCGTCATCGACGGTTTTGACAGTCACATCGTCCTGGTCAGCATCATAGCCACCTGAAAAAAGGAGGACATCGTAATCGGTAGTCCCAATAGTGACGACGGTATTAACCGGCCGAGACCAGGTTTGTCCCAACTCGGCGAAATCACCACTACCGCCCTCGATAGTCCAAAGCATTGTTGGATTATCCCGATCCGTCACATCCAGCGCGTAGTAGTTGTTACCACCGCGACGCAGACCGAAATAGATATAGACATGGTCGCCATCGGAGGGCTCTATAATAGAGTCGCCATCAACGTCATTGACCCAAGAACTGATCGGACCGTCAATACCATAAAGATGTAAATCCGCACTTGAATTGGTATAGAGCGTATCGAGATTGGGTAACAGCAATTCTGGAATGAATGAAAATATCTCTACTCCAGTGTCTGCATCAATAGCGTGAAGAAATCCCATATTATCTCCGTAAAAGACAGTGACATCAGGGTTTGCATCGGTACCACCGTAGGTAATTAAATGCGGGCGGGAGTGTAGCGGATCACTGAGCTGGTCACGATCCTCGGAGGTAATACCGTCATTGTCAGCATCTAAGATATCAACACCCCGTACCCAATCCATTAAGTTGGTGCGGTAAGCATCGGACTCTGCACCTATACCCAGCAGCGCTTTTGTTAGAGCAGTGTTGGACGCAGAAAACTCATTTGCACTGTGAGATAACCTAGTATTAATCGACGAAGAATAATAGGTATATACGTTACGACTTATTTCCGATGGAAGATTTTCTGCTGCACCGCCTTCGGTCACATCTGCTCCGTCCACACTCCCGGACCAAAAGCTTTTTGCAGTGTCCTTAAAGAAACCCGTAGCGTCATCCACTGCTGCATTGTCATTAGCATCTACGATTATGGCGTCGCTTTGTAACTTATAACGTTTTAAATTGCCCGACCACAAAGGGTTTTCACTTGGTTTGAAGAGAGAGTAGTACAGCTCATTTCGGTGGGTAAGACGGGTAAAGCTGTTAATAGTGACACCCGGCGAAACGTAGGTAGTATCTTGTTGCAACATTTCACTGATGATTGCATTAAACGCATTAGTTAAATCCGTGGAAGACGAGGCTTCATAGAAGGAACCACCTGCCCCGGTGGCAATATCTCTTAACCACGTTCCGGTGAAATTAAAACCGATAGTATAGGTAATGATGGTTTGGTCACCGCTCAAAGAACTCTGGTCATTGGTATAGAGATAGGATGATAGCTCAGGTCCACAGGCTGCACTGCCGCTGTCTGCGCAGGATGAATCCCCTGTCATGATTTTTACTTTAGTGGCTGAGTCATTCACGCTAGGACTGCCGTCAGAGAGTAAAATAATATGATTAGTCTGGCAGGAAGAGGTTATGGGCGATACATAAGTGGCGGCCCCTGAAATATTTTCAGTGCGGCAATCAGTACTACTAAGATTATCACTAGTACAGCCAGAAGGTTGATTTAATGTACCTCCAGTGTAGGAGTCGGCGTGGGATACGCGAGTATGCTCTCTGCGACTGGTGCTACTACCGCCACGGACAAGACCGTAATCAACAGCTTCCCCGCGGTAATACAGAGCGGCCTCATAGAGTGTGTCGACGATAGGCGTACCACTTTTATATTGGATCTCATCAACCATATCCAACAATTCATCTCTCACGGTGCGGGTGGTAGCACTGTCCGAACCGGTACTCTCTGCCCAAACAACCAGCCTCGGTGCTTGCCCGGAGCTACCATTATAACTCTCCGCCACTCGTTTACCCGAACCGCTGATAATAAAGGCCATATCGTTACCCGCGGCCCATCCAGACCGATCCACGATTTCCTGCACGATATTGGTAAGATCAGGCGTATTATTTACCTCACCTTCTGTGGACCATGAACTGAGGCTATTCCAAGCGACACTGTTTGTAGTGGTTGTCCGAGTGGATATATTATTGTTAGAGCTGGTAAAGGTATTGGCGCTATCGGTATCTTGGCCTCTGATAGTAAGGGAGGTCGCCGTTGTGCTGGTCTCATCGGTGGTAAATTCGATATACGCATTGTTAATAGTCACTCCCTGCGCGAGATCTAAATTAGTAAAACGAACACCAATTGTCTGATCATTGCCATCGTCCACGAGTTCAAGGTCGGTGCTGGTCAAGTTCATGTTACCATTATCGGCTTCCTCAGCATCATCTGTGCTGGTATTGACACGCGAAGTATATTCCTTTGCTAAGCACCCGCCCGACACGGGAACGGTGTTGGGATCGTATTCAATTTCTAGCTCAGGAGCGTTAGAGGATGAACTATCGTAGGCGTAAGGATAGCGGCTGGCGACATTGGTAGC
>JAESQG010000508.1 GCA_016765265.1 Pseudomonadales bacterium
AAAAACCAAGAGTCCTTTGAAATTGAAGTTGCAGTAAAAAGTGATGCGTCAATTTCCGTGAAGGTAAGCGAAGATAAGTTGACAGCCTATGCGGATTTTGATGTTGCATATGGCGGTGATAATATTGATAAAGCCTGTGTAATTAAAACCATCGCTGCATCGAAAATAAGCCACGGTGCCATTAAAGAACAGTTAGTTCAATTAATTAAGAGTTTGAATACCATAGCTGGCCCTTGCACATGGGTTATTGCTAGAGGCAGCATTCCAATACGCGGTCAAGATAGTCAATTTGTCAATCTGGTTGAACCGCCAAAAGTCGAGTTTGTAGAATCGGAAGATGATAAAGTCCATGCTGTAAATATGAGGGATGTTGGTGAGATACCAGGTGTTAAAGTAGGTCAAAAATTAATGCGTTTAGAGCCTGCGCAACAAGGGATTTGTGGGAAAAACGTATACGGAGAGTCTATTGCTGCAGAGCCCGGGGAGTCCTTTGAATACGTAACAGAATTGGAAGGCGTGGAAATCCATCCAGAGGATAACTCGGTATTGCTGGCGACTATCGATGGGATGCCGGTGCCCGTTGAAAGGGGCATTACTGTTCAGCAAACTTATAATGTGAGGAAGGTAAACGTTAATACGGGTGATGTTAGGTTTCAAGGCAATGTATGTGTAAAGGAGGATGTTGAGGCGGGTGCGAGTATTTCCTGTAGCGGCAACATTATTATTGGTGGGATGGTTGTGGGCGCTCAACTGAAAGCCGGGGGTGATATATCCATTACTGGTGGGGTGATTGGTGAATTCCCTGAACAGGATATCAACGAAGAGTTTGTTGATGAGCATTTACCCTGGCGGTGTAGATTAGAAGCCCGAGGGAGTATTACCACGACCTACGTCAATAGTGCGCTGTTAAAGGCGCAAAAGTCCATAGTCGTCAAGGAATACACAAGCCATTCAGTGCTTTCATCCGGAGATGAAATTACTGTTGGTCAGAAAAAGACATCAAGTATTATCGGTGGACGAACAACGGCAAAAATGCGGATTAATCTTCAAAATATCGGCAACGATGTGGGCGTAAAAACCTTGGTAGAAGTAGGTGAGGTGAAAAGAAGAGACCCGTTATTAAAAATGATGAAAAATGATTTGGCAGATAAGATGGCCTTGGTTGCAAAATACAAACATGTTCTGCAAGTTTCCGAAACAAAAACATCTGACGAGGCAAAAGAGAAACGTGACCGAGTTATTACGGCTCTTAAGAAAGTGGAAGAGGATATAGGGCAAATCACAATTCAAATTGAGGAGATAATACAGAAACAGGCACTTGAAAAACATCCAAAAATTCTAGTGACCAATCAAATATTTACAGCTGTTTCAGTGGTGGTGTGTGGACAGCGAGAAAACTATTCGAGAGTGAAGCCTGGTGGTGAATTGTTGCTAAAAGATGAAAAGTTTTTCCATGATATGAAGTAGTTATTTGGTCCCAACCCCTCCCAACCTAAAACCGACATCGTATCGTTCAACTGCGGTATCTAGGTTTATAGATCCGTAACGTAGATAGACTGGGTGGTTGAGATTCCGGATGGTGTGGTCACGATGATGTTAAACAAATCCGTACTTGGAGCGCCGTCATTGTTAAGACGAACCGATATCAATGTGGGTGTTGCAGCTGTATCCGCTACGTTGGGGACAGTAACAGAATCCGGACCTAAGAGCTCCCCGTTATTTGAATTTAAAGTGATGCTGGTTTCTGCGGGTAATCTATTACCATTTTCGTCTGATATAGAAATGTTGAATGAGATAAAGTTAGTAGCAGCAATAGTAATAGTATCACTAACTGTTTCAGATAGTGCATAGACAGTACCAATTGGCGTGCCGCCGACACCACCAGTGGTCGTGACAACCATGACCGGGTATGAACCGCTCATGGTCAGGACGATGGAATTGCGTATGGCTGTATTTGAAGTTAATCCGCAATCAGTGCTATGTTCACAGGGTGTGCCGTTATACAAACCATCTGCCGAATCGTAAGCACTATTATTATTAAAATCAATAAAACTCTCTCCAGGATCTCTAGTCGCAGAATCATTAATATCGAGAAATGCTTCTGCAAGGTCGTTTGTGCCCAGGGTGTCGCCGTCATCAAATACGCCGTTGCCATTATTATCAGCGAAAGATTCATTGCCAATTGCGGACACTAGTAGGGTAACTCTACCATCGCTAGGTCGAGGAGCTTGAGCCGTCCATTGCGCATTGCAGCTGCCTGAGGTTGTGCTGCAGGTACTTTCAACGGAGCCCCCTTCAGCTGTAAAGGTTACCGCAGTACCATCAGGCACCGGATTATTATAGTAGTCTGCTAGGTAGACACTGAGTGTCGCTATAGTTCCGTCTATGTCCCAGCCTTCTAGGTTGTAAGTACTTGCTGAAAAACCAAAACTGTTTTGATCCGGTACGCCCGTAGAGACAGTCAATAAATCAGATTGTGTTGCAATCGCGGTACCTGCTATTTGTGCCACCACGCCTACTGCGGTGGCCACAGTGCCAGACCTTACAACGGTGAAAGCGAGTCCATCTGAATCAGTGGTGGCGCTAGTGGGACTAAAGCTCAATCCACCCATAGATGACGTCAAAGAAAAGTTGATGGTTTGATTAGCTAAAGCAAGACCTTGGGAGCCACGTGCTCGAAAGATAACAGTAGATTGTTCACTTAATCCTTGGCCGCCGGTGCCAGCAATGGCAAGCTCGGAGGGAGTTGCTGAGACGAATTCAAGTGAGCCTGCTGAATCAGAATTCACCGTGAGCGTGCCTGTGGCAGTAAAAGCCGCGCCTCCTAGGTTAGCGCTAGCAGTAATGGTATCGACTCCTTCGCAACCCGTGGCTCGATAGGTGGTTTGTGCGGAACCGTTTATTGTGGTGATGCTAGCATCGATGCTTGCTAGCCCCGAGCTGACACAGTTAGAACTGAAGGATATATCTAGCGGACTTGTATAGAGAGCGTTGCTACCATCGACGATGGTAGCCGTAACAGTGGTAGTACCACCGGCGGAGAGAGGGTTGACATTAACATCGAGAGTACTATTGGTGAACGAACCTGCGCTGCCATTGCCTATTTTTATTTCCGGGCTAGCGACAGCATAATTCAACGTTGTGGTAAGGCTGCTTTCCACCGTGATAGTTAAGGTATCGGCCCCAGCCGTATTACCTGCGAGCATTTCTATATTGGTTTGTCCATTGGTATCAGTGAGCACTAGCCCACTGGTTGGATTAAAGGTGGCCAAACTTGGGGTAGTAAAGGCAACGATAACATTGGCCACTGGGTTGTTGTCATTATCCAGAACGGCAGCGGTGATGCTACCAGGCGCATCTGCGCGAATCGTATTGTCTGAGCTGTCTTCACTAGTCATTGCTACGGATACTGTGCTGCCATCGGGTAAGGAGTTACCATCATCGATAATGAGCTCGCCAAAGGCGGTAAAGGTGGTGCCACCGTAATTGAGTGTTGCGGTGATGATATCGCTTGGTCTACATCGTACAGATGTATATCTAGCGCTTGCACTGCCATCAACGAAGGTGGTGCTTGGATCCAGTTCAGAGTCTTCGTTTTCAACGCAACGAGAGGTAAGCGTTGCGGTCAACGGTTCGGTAAACGCAGTACCGGAAGCGT
>JAESQG010000509.1 GCA_016765265.1 Pseudomonadales bacterium
CAAGCCATGGAAGATGATTCCATTAAAGCCATAGTGCTGATCTGTGAAGGACGTACGTTTATTGCGGGCGCTGATCTTGTTGCAATTGGAGCCAAGTCCTCCGGCGCGAGCCTCTCTGATGCACAATCCGTGATTGAAAACTCCACCATCCCTGTGATCGCTGCGATACACGGGACCGCATTGGGGGGAGGACTCGAAGTAGCGCTGACCTGTCATAACCGCATCGCAGTACCTTCAGCTATGTGCGGCTTACCCGAAGTAAAATTAGGCCTATTACCTGGAGCCGGAGGTACTCAACGACTACCCCGTATTGTCGGCGTGGAAAAAGCGCTGCAATTTTTAATCTCGGGCGAACAAATCGAGGCACCAACCTGTGTTGAAATGGGGTTGTTAGATAAGCTGGCTGAAGAGGGTCATCTTCTCAGAGATGCCGTTGCCTTTGCGCAACAGTTGGTGTCTGAGAACAAGCCGCTACAAAGAGTTCGTGATCTCACCGATAAAATAGAAGCCGATAAGGGAAAGCCAGAAATATTCAGCGCGTTCCGTAAATCCATCGCCCGAAAAACCCGTGGCTTTCTCGCACCAGAACTAATTGTTCAATGTGTCGAAGCCGCGGTTAATAACTCCTTTGATGATGGGATAAAAGAAGAAGGCAGGCTTTTTGCTATAGTGCTGAAAAGCAAAGAGTCCGCCGCGCAACTATATCAATTTTTTGCCGAACGCGAATGCTGGAAAATCCCTGATGTGCCCAAGGACACACCTACTATCCCGGTCAAAAAAGTCGGCATCGTTGGCGCGGGCACCATGGGCGGTGGTATCGCGATGAATTTCGCCAATGTGGGATATGATGTCACTATCATCGATAGTAAAGCCGAAGCACTAGATCGAGGCTTGGGTGTCATAAGGGGCAATTATGAACGCTCAGCAAAAAATGGCCGTTTCACTAAAGAAGAAGTGGAAACTCGAATGGCGCTTATCACAGGAAGCTTGGATCTAACAGATCTTGCTGACTGCGACATGGTCATCGAAGCCGTTTTTGAAAACATGAAGATCAAGAAAGAAATCTTTACCAACCTGGACAAGATAGTGAAACAGGGGGCCATCCTCGCGACCAATACATCAGGCCTCAATATTGATGAAATCGCCTCAGTTACCAGTCGGCCTGAGTTCGTTATCGGATTACATTTTTTCAGCCCAGCAAATGTAATGCGATTAGTGGAAGTGGTGAGAGCCGATAAGACTTCAAAAGAGGTGATCAACACCTCCATGAAAATCTCTAAGCAAATCGGAAAAATGGCAGGTTTAGTAGGTGTGTGTCCAGGTTTTGTAGGCAACCGAATGTTAGGTCAACGTCAACGGGAAGCCAATAATTTGGTTCTAGAAGGCGCTATGCCCTGGGATGTAGATAAAGTGCTTTTTGACTTTGGTTTCCCCATGGGACCCTTCGCCATGTCTGACCTGGCGGGACTCGACATAGGCTGGAACAAAGAAAAATCAAATGGAGAAACCATTCGAGACGTACTGTGTGAAATGGATAGACGCGGCCAAAAGACCGGAGCCGGCTACTATGATTACGACAAAAACCGCGTAGCCAGTCCATCCCCTGTCGTAAAGGAAGCTCTAACTCAATTTGTGGAGAAATCTGGAGTCAAGAAACGAGAGTATAGTAATGAAGACCTATTAACTCGCTGCATATACCCGATGATTAACGAAGGTGCCAAATTGCTGGAAGAAGGCAAGGCAATTCGCTCGTCGGACATTGATATAATTTGGGTTAACGGTTACGGCTGGCCCGCTTATCGAGGCGGCCCCATGTTCTACGCTGATCAATTAGGTTTAGATAAAGTACTCTCTAAGATGAAAGAGTTTGAAGCTGAATTTGGCCATACTTTTAAACCTGCGGCTTTGCTTGAAGAGTTGGTAGCGGAAGGGAAGAAGTTTAAGGACGTTTTAGTTAAAGGGTAACGCATGATAGTTCTAGTACAATAACCGTAACTCCACAAATAATGATCTGCCTGCCAATGGCAGATCATTAGGGATAGTGCTCGTGGCGGGTTCACGAGCATCTTCGTTAAATAAATTCTTTATAGCCAATGCGACCGACCAATCGTTCACTAGTTTTCCGTATTGAATCGCTATATCTGTAAGCGTGTAATGCGCCAAGCTCTCTCTAGTATCTCCAGGTATTCTCGCTCGTTTGCCCACGTGATTAGCCGTTGTATTGATATTCCATTTGTCTGATATTTGCCAGTTTACTCTTAGATGACTTTTGGTCCTGGGCTCAAATCCAAGGCTGGACTTTGTAATACTGTCCTCAAGGACTTGCCAAGAATGATTTGCGTTGACCACTAGCGCTTTACTAAAATGGTAAAGAATTTCAACCTCTGCACCATAACCTTCACGTTTACCAACATTTACGCTATGGCTTACATTCGAGGGTGCTGTCTGCTTCTCTGTTCTAATAAAATCAGATATCTTGTAGTGAAATAAATTAAATTTAATATTGGTCTTATGTGAAATATTTTTGTCCATTACCAATTCATAGGTATCACTCGTTTCAGGTTTTATATTGTTATTACCAATCACTACGGGATTGTTTATCAGGTACTGCTCGGCATACGAAGGTGCTCTAAATGCTCGTCCGTATAATAGTTTAAACGTTGTATCGTATGCAGCATCCCAGACTAAAGCTGTGCGAGGATTTGTTGTTCCCCCAAAGTCGTTATAATGATCGTACCGGACTCCAAACGTCAAATACCAATCATCCTTAATAATCCACTCGTCTTGCAGAACGAGATGCATGTTTTCCCTTTGATGCGGTAAAATAAATATTAATGACTGATCCAATGTCACATCAATAGTTTCTGACAATGGTGCCCCGCTACTATCAAAGTTCTTCTTTTCTTCTAATCCGTAAAGCTTCGTGTTCTCCACGCCCATCCTCGCAACAAGCTGGTGGTATCGAAAGTTGTCTATAGATAACGTGACGTCAAATCTTAGGTGTTTTTCCTTATAATCGGGTTCTCCAACAACACCATCGACAAAAAGTGCTGGCGCGCCGCCAAAGGATATTAAACTGTTAGGCGGAAACAGCATAAAATCGTGTTTGTCCGACACTCTAAAGTAATTTAATCTTGCATCCAGTTTCCAGTTGTCATGAAAACTAGTTGAATGTTGTAAATCCAGCATTAATCTGGAAGCGCTCATACTTCCGATAGGATCTAGTGCTTGTGCGTTTCCGGCCCCAGTCTCAACATCCCGCCGCCGTTGATAAAAAAGGTTTAGATTCCAATTCTTATAATTAGCATCAACACTGGCGTCGAGGGCTTCTCTACCGAGATTAACCTTACCTGGTGCGAGGGATGCATCAGATCCAAATAGAGTATCAAAAAGGGTTTGTGTATCTGAATCAATTTGCTCGTCGTGCCCCTCTGTTTTAAGCATTTCAATAGTCCAGGCAACCTTAAGGTCTTGTGCCTCAAATCTATTTGACCACCACACCTCATTTGAATCAAAACTACCTGCTTGTATCCCAAGTTCATTATTATCTAGAGTTTTAGCAGTATGAGTGATGATGTTGATCACGCCCCCTAGAGCGTCAGCACCGTAAAAAGCTGACCCTGGCCCACGAATGAGTTCAATTCGATTTATCTTACTCGCTCAAATCAACTTGTTTGAGTGTATTGCCAGGGACAAAAGTCACTTCTTCTTTGAATACTCTG
>JAESQG010000510.1 GCA_016765265.1 Pseudomonadales bacterium
ATAATTACTACCGATAGCTCTATCTCTTCTGCAGGGCGGTATAGCACGGCATTTCCTTTAGATGACGGTACTGATCGATTGTTACTAGCCTGGAACCAGTGTCGCCTAACGGTGATCATTGAGGATGTTGGAACAATACAACCTTGTACTGCAGAGTTTTTGTCTGCGGAAAATCCGGTCGAGGCCGCGCCTCTTTCTGTTCTCAAGATATATGATCCTGGCGATAACACAGAGAAGCCCATTGTTGTGCCTGAGGAAGGGATCTTTTATAGCGAAATAGTGGCACTACAGGAAAAAAGCGTACCGCCAATCATTCATGATAAAACCGCTGGCGTCGGATTGGACGCCGATTTAATTTCAGAGGGCGCAGGGATACTGCATATAAGAAGCGTCTATGATTTCGCAGGTGTATTTGATGATATGGATAATGGCAGCTCTGGAGCCACCTCTTTAGCCCAAATAATGGATCCTACGGTGACTGCGGTGGACGATCGTTCTGCGCGTTTCTTGCGGATCACTAAAGGAGTCTCTCTTCCTGACAGTAACATTGATGATCTACCACAAGTACCGGGTAACGTACTGGGTGCTGACGGTCAACAAATGAGAGAGATTCTGGGCTATACGACTATAGAGCCTGATGGTTCTGTGAGAGTAAAAGTGCCCGCTAATGTTGCCTTTATTATTGGTGTACTAGATAAAAATGGTCGACGTTTAGGGGGTCGACATAAAAATTGGTTGGTGTTGCGCCCTGGCGAGGAGATGCAATGCCGAGGATGTCATACCCCTACCTCGCTAGAACCTCATGGACGACTAGAGGCAGAGCCGACGGCTTTGAATAGTGGAGCGGCCACCGATGGTGTCATCTTTCCTAATACTGATCCAGCGATCTTTGCTGATATGGGGGAGACTATGGCGCAGGCGCTCACGCGACTACAACCAGATCGCTTGACCCTCACTATGGATATTTTATTTGAAGATCTTTGGACGGATGAAACCATTCAGGTAAAAGAGCCCGACCTGTCTTTGCAATACGATGATATTAATTACACTGCTATGTCTTCCTCGGCGCCCACCACTGATGCTTGTATTTTGCAGTGGTCTAGTGCCTGTCGTACAGTGCTCAATTACGAACAACATCTTCAGCCTTTGTGGACCGTTGAGCGTATCGTTTTGGACCCAGCGGATAATACCATTGTGCTATCCAATCATACCTGCGTCGCTTGTCATCATGTGGAAGAGGCTGATACCCCGTCTATAGCCCTGTTGGATCAGCTCTCAGTTGACTGTCGTAATGAAGATAGGTTGACAGAAACCGGATTGTTGAGTCAACTTAATTTGACGGATGCTGATCCTACTAACCCTGACGATCGTTACGCTTCTTTTCTTGAGATAAGGGCTGGCGGCAATGAGTTGGCTTATGTCGACGGTGTGCTGCAGCAGCGAACGGTGTTGGTGGTTGATGGCCAGGGTGCGCCGGTGTTTGTAGATGCTGACGGCGATGGGGAGGCGGATCTAGATTCAGATGGTAACCCTATTCAAGCAACGTCTACTGTCGGGGTGGGCGCCTCTACTAATGCGAGTTCGGGTGCGAGAAGTAGTACGGGATTCTTTGATATGTTCGAGGCCACCGGCTGTCATCCGGGATGGTTGGATGAAGATGAATTACGAGTGGTCTCTGAGTGGTTAGATATAGGTGGTCAGTATTACAATAACCCATTCGATGTTCCGCAAAACTAAGGGGTTGGTGTTTCGTTGAATAAAACACTGTTGCAGTTACTATCTGAATTATCAGCGTCTGTTTTAATGACTGTTATAACAGTAGTCGTATTGGCCTTTGCAATACCTAACGTAGCAGAAGCACGATATTTTTTTTCTAAAAAGACCCATCCAAAAGTGACAGTTGCGAGTCCGCCCTTTATCGAAATGAGAACAGGACCCGGTCGCGGTTACCCGCTTTTTTATGTGGTTGAGCGCGGTGATAAAGTTGAGGTACTGAAAGAAAAAACCGAGTGGTTCAAAGTTAGAAATAGGAAGGGTACTGAGGGCTGGGTGAGTCGAGAGAATTTAGCGATGACCTTGAGTGCCGCAGGTAATTTGGTAGCACTACGACGTTTTGGTCTAGAAGATTTTGAAAATATGCAATGGGAGTTGGGCGTACAGGGGGGTAATTTTGGAGGTGCTCCGCTGGTATCGGGATTGTTGGCTTATCGGTATGCTCAGAACCTGTCGGTGGAATTGTCGGTTAATCAGGCCAGCGGTAATTTGTCGAATAACCTGTTTGCTACAGTGAATGTATTGAACCAACCTTTTCCCCATTGGCGGGTCTCGCCTTACTTTATGTTAGGGATAGGGAAAATACGAACAAAGTTAAACAAGACCTTGGTGCAGTCACCGGATCGAGATAATGAGTTGTTGCTGGGTGGAGTAGGGGCGCGGATCTTTATTACTAAGCGGTTTATTTTTCGGTTGGAATATCGAAATTATGTGGCACTGACCAACCAATCTGAAAACGATGAGATAGAAGAATGGAAAATGGGCTTTGGGGTCTTTTTTTGAAAAGTTGTTTTAATATAGGACTTATGTGGCTAACTAGATCGGTGGCAGTGCTATCGGTTTTGTTTTCGTTCTCAACAACAGCGGCTAGTGCGAACGGCGGTGTCTTTAGCGGCAATTATGATGTGCTAGAGCCGGAGATTGTACGTGAAGAATTAGGCGAAGCTACAATTGACGCGAAGGATTTTGAGTTCGGTGTCTTTGGTGGCTTTCTCAGTGTAGAGGATTTTGGAGTGAACCCCGTTATAGGCGCATTTTTGGCTTATCATGTGACAGAGGATTTTTTCTTTTCGGCCTATTATGGACAAGCCGATACGGAAAAAACCAGTTATGAGAAGTTTAGTGGGGGAGTGCAACTGCTCAGTGATGACGAGAGAGAGTTGTCTTACTACAATATAAATATTGCCTATCGCCTGTTGCCGGGAGAAGCCTTTGTGGGTAGTAAGGCTGCGTTTAACACTGCGCTCTACTTCGTTTTGGGTGCGGGGAATACTATTTTCGGTGGCGATACGCGATTTACTATTAACGCCGGAGCAGGCTATCAATTTTTGGCGTTAGATTGGTTGTCCATTAATTTAGATGTTCGGGATCATATCTTTGATATTGATATCCTGGGCGAGACTAAGACCACCCACAATCTAGAATTCACAGTAGGCGTATCTGTATTTTTCTAATGAACCGTCGCAGCTTGTATTAGGAGTAATAGTCGAATGAACAACGAGTATCGATTAGTTAAATTGATGAGGCCAGTTTTGTTTATACTCACAGTAATGTTAGTGTCCAGCGTGAGTGCATCTGAAGAGGTGTCAGGAAAGGCGAGTGACTTCAGTTTGATGAATAAGAAGGGGGTGAAGGAATCCTTGAGTGATCATCTGGGTGAGGTGGTAATGGTAAATTTCTGGGCTTCATGGTGTGCTCCTTGTCGACAAGAAATGCCCATACTGGAGGATTTACAGAAAAAATATCAACGCCTGGGCTTCACCATTTTGGGTGTTAATGTGGAGGCGGAGAGTGATAAAGCGCGTGAAATGTTAAAAGAGATTCCCGTTAGCCTTCCTGTTTTATTCGACACGGACAATGTGGTGTCAGAACTCATGGGCGTGGATGCTATGCCTACAACTATCCTTATCGATCGCAACGGTAATAAACGTTTTCTTCATCGCGGGTATAAACCGGGCTACGAAGATCACTATGAGCAACAAATTCGCTCTTTGATCCGTGAGTGAGGAGATAAGCATATCATGGCTAAAATATTAAGGGTTTTTGTTGCAGCAAGTTTATTTATCATTCTCTCGGTATCCTTAGGTGCCTGCGCAGTCAAACCCTGGGTAAAGCCTTATGAGCGATCAAATTTAGCTGATCCCATAATGAAATTTGATCGTAATCCGGTGGAAAGCGCCTACCTACATCACGTCTATCAAGCACGAGAAGGAGCCCGTGGCGCTGAGGGCGGAGCAGGCGGTGGTTGTGGTTGTAATTAGAAGGGCGTTAGCCTTAAGATTTATATCGCTAACCCTCCTCTGGGTTGTGGGACTATCCGCAGCGAATCTTCCAGCGGCGGTATTGCCCGAAGACCGTGCGGATATATTAATACACAGTTATAACGGGGGCGGAATGGATATTCGGGCTCCGTCGATATTAGTGCGTAAAAAGGTCCATAAAAATTTTTCCGTAGTTGCCAATCATTACATCGACAAAATTAGCAGCGCATCCGTTGACGTGTTGGCCAGGGCCAGTGAGTACAGTGAAAAGCGCACGGAAAATTCTATCGGTTTGGATTTCTTAAATCAAAAAGCAATGTTTAACCTGGGTTACACCAATAGTGAAGAAAATGACTTTTCAGCTAAGACGATACACTTTGGTATAAGCCAGGATTTTTTTGGCGAC
>JAESQG010000018.1 GCA_016765265.1 Pseudomonadales bacterium
CAGTCTCCACTTGTTGCCGTAGATAGGCCAGAAACAAGTAGTGGCATCAGCTCTTCCACTCTACAGTTTCCCTCGGGATCTACCCACTTTGTCGGAGCTCAACCGACAGCAGAGTGGTTAATAGAAAAGTGGAATCAGGCGAGGGTGGAAGCTCGGCGTCGGGCGGATGACAAGCCTTATGTGCTAGCGTTGGATGAAATTCAAAAAATATCCAATTGGTCAGAGATAGTGAAGGGGCTATGGGATGAGGACAGAGGTCTAGGTATTAATTTACATGTAGTTCTTCTCGGCTCCTCACCCTGGTTGATGGGTAAAGGTTTAACCGAGAGCCTTGCCGGTCGCTTTGAGATGATAAGAATGACACATTGGGCGTACTATGAAATGCAAGATGCATTTGATTTTTCTGTGGAGGAATTCATTTATTTTGGTGGGTATCCGGGAAGTGCTCGATACATTAATGACGAGCCAAGATGGAGAAGTTATATTCGTGAATCTTTGATCTATCCCTGTGTAGAAAAAGATATTCTTGAGATGACTCGGGTGGATAAGCCTATTTTATTGAGAAATCTTTTTGAATTAGGGTGTTTGTACTCTGGGCGAATAGTTGCCTACAGTAAATTGCTTTGCCAGTTGCAAGAGAAGGGTAATACCACGACTCTTGCAACTTATCTAAGCCTGTTGTCTCAAGCCGGGATGTTAACTGGACTTGAAAAATATTCTGGCTCTAAAATACAGGCGAAGAAGTCCCCACCAAAATTAAATAGCTTGAATACGGCTTTGGTCTCTGCCGTCTATGATTACGAGTTTGATACGGCAAAAAGTGATCGAACGCATTGGGGGAGACTTGTTGAAACCGCGATAGGTGCGCATTTGATTAATACTGCGTTAGATGAATATGAAATATTATATTGGCGTAAAGAGCCAAATGAGGTCGATTTTGTTGTCAAAAGTGGTAAAACTCTATTAGCAATTGAAGTAAAAAGTGGTGAGATGTTTGGGCGCCATAGAGGGGTTGAAACATTCTGTAAGGAATATGGAAGAGCCAAGGCTCTCATAATAGGCGAAGGAGAAGGGAACATACCTGTTCCGCTATTTTTATCTCAGCCCATTCAGTATTGGATTAAATCCATATGATAATACGGGTACCGCGCAAAGTTAGAGAGGTAGTAAGAGAGGGCTGGGTGGAGCCCCGGAATTCATTGAGCCTTGATTGTTTTCAAGATGATCGTGCTTGGGTTTTGCTAGGTGAGCCAGGGATGGGTAAGACCATTGCATTTGAGCTTGAAGCTGGCCGGGTCAGTGGCAAATTCTTACGAGTTGTAGAGTTTCTTGAAGATGAGGTAGAGTTGAGGGATGAGAATCAACCCATTTTCTTAGATGGACTTGACGAAATTAGGGGGGATGGAAATAAATCTAGCCTATTAGTAAGAGTCCGGAAAAAATTGAAAGAATTAGGAAATCCCCCTTTTCGCATATCATGTCGGGGAGCGGACTGGCACGGCACGACAGACTCAGATGATTTGATCTCGAATACTTCTTATGGTGTTCTTAAGGAGCTACTGCTCGAGCCGTTGAGCGAAGAGGATATAGTCGAAGTTTTGGAATGCAATCACGAGATTGATGACGCCTCACAGTTTGTAAGCCAAGCGAAAAAAAATGACGTGTATGGATTGTTGAATAATCCAGAGATGCTGAGATTAGTGGCCACGGCAGTCAGTGATGATGCTTGGCCAAAATCGAAGAACGATACTTTTGCTTTGGCGACTAGGCAGCTTGCGAAAGAACAAAACAAGAAACATAAAGTTGAAAATCCTTTTGCTAACGCGAATATCGAAGGGGTCGTGGATGCCGCAGGACACCTCTGCGCTGTTTTATTATTATCAGACACATTGGGTGTTTCTCTTGAGTCCGAGTCAGACGCCCGTCAGTATCCGAGCGTTGAAAGCATTTTTATTCCAGATACTAACCAGGCCTTTCGGGCAGTTCAAAGTAAACTTTTCCGTCTCGAACCAACTTGTGTCGATAGCTTTATACCATGTCACCGAACTATCGCTGAATATCTCGCTTCCTGCTGGCTAGCAAAGCAGGTAGAAATGAATGGAATGCCTCTCCGCAGATTATTAAATATATTGCTGGGAAATGATGGTAAAACAGTTTCCGGACTACGTGGTTTGTATGGTTGGCTTGCATTGCACTGCATTAAAGTCAGTAATACATTGATTAGGACCGATCCGCTAACAATTGTCGTATACGGTGATGTCGCGTCGATGAATCTAGAGGCGAAAAGGCAGATACTACTCAGCCTTAGAGATAATATAATTTCCAATCCTTCCTACCGAGGTGATCACTATTTGGAACCGAGTTTTGGCTCTTTATCGGAACCGGGGTTGGACGGCGACATTTTTGAGTTCCTTTCGAGCCAGAGTCGAACGCGTGGTAACCAAGAATTTGTATATTGTATTATGGACATATTGTTCTACGGCGATGCGCATCTTAATTACAGATTTCAATTATTTGAAATCGTTCGCGACGAAAAATGGTGGCCCGGTATTAGGCAAAGGGCTCTAAAGGTTTGGTTAAAGGTTGAAACTGATGCGTCGGAAAAAATTGATTTACTTAAAGAGATTGAAAAGGGGGAAGTATCCGATTCTGATGATCAGCTTGAGGGAATGCTTCTCATGCACCTCTACCCTGAAAATATACTTTCTGAAGATATATTACAGTACTTACATCCCGTCAAACAAACTTCACTTTATGGAGAATATTCTCATTTTTGGGGTGTGTGCTTAGCTGAGAATACATTATCGGAAAAATTGGGTATCGTCTTAGACAGTATTATTGCCAAGGGGAATCTGGATCTTCAAGATCCATATGAACGTCACGTCAATAGGTTTATCGATAAAATTTTAAAAAAGGCTATATATGAGTGCGGTGATGATGTGCACGCTGAACGATTATATGCATGGCTGGAAACGGGGTGTGACATGCATGATGGTTCAGTTCTTGAAACGGATACTCGCCAAGAAATTGCTGTTTGGTTAACTCAGCGCCCTGATATTTATAAGGCCTTACTTGCTTTATGTTTTGCCGACTGTGGTAATTCCGAAAGTATATGGTTCTGCGTGCGTCAAAATATTAGTCGTCTTCAGGGAGCTAGAGTGCCTGAAGATATTGGTCTTTGGCATCTCAATATGGCTACAGAAACTGAGAACGATGAGGTCGCACAATTACATCTAGATTATTCGGTAAAGGCATTGTTTTATAATGAAGGCCGCGAAGGGCTTTCATTGGAAGTGTTTGAAGCTTGGGCGGTAAATTCTTCAAAGAGGTGGGAATGGTTACAGCCGCTTCTACAATCGACAGTTGATGACCGGATGATGAAAGATGCCATCCGGGAAAAAGATCGGAAACAGAAACGGATTGACGATAGACGAAGTCGTACAAAAGAAGTGACGCAGTATCTACATGCGATAAAAAATGGGAGCGCACCTCCGGGATTATATGATCAACTGGCAGGAGTTTGGTTGGGAAAGTATTCGGACATTTTAGGAGAAACTGTAGAGGAAAGATTTAATAATTTTGTCGACAATGGAAATGATCTTGTGAGCGTTGCACGGGAAGGGTTTCTTCAATGTTTGGGACGCGAAGACCTTCCTGATGCCGAAGAAATAGTTAAGATTGGCTTAGAACAAAGAAATCACTATATATGCAAGCCGTGCCTTGTGGGTGTTGAACTTCTCTACCAAAAAAGTTCCTTGGAGCTATTGAATCTTAGGGATGAAGTGTTAGCGAGTGTTGTATCATTCTATTTAGTTACGCTTCAAGAAAGTACTCCCAAGTGGTTTTACTTTTTGGTAGAGAGGAAGACTAGCGTTGTTGCTCCGGCAGTAGGGCACTATTTGAGTTCAAACATTAAGGCTAAGAAAGAGCACATTCAATTTTTATATGCTCTTTGCAATGATGACGGATTTAAGAGCTTAGCGGTGTCGGTTGTACCGGGGTTACTAAAAAGTTATCCAGTGAGAGTAACGTTGAACAACCTCGGAGACTTAGAATATTTGCTAAAGGTCGCCTTGCGATATTCATTAGTAGAGCTAGAGGGATTGATTGAGGAGAAATTAGCGAAGAGAGGAATGGATAAACCTCAAAAAATATACTGGTATGTCGCTGCGTGTCTTTTTGATCCAGAAAAATATGAAGATTTAATGTGGAAATACATTAAGAACTCCGAGGTGTATGCTAAGCATGTGTCCGACTTTTTAGGTGATCGACAATTTAAATTTTATAACGAAAAGGCTTTGCCAGAAAAAACGTTGGGGAAATTGATCGAGCTGCTAGTGCCGACCGCAGACTTTAATTGGGAAAGCCAATCTGGTTGGGTTACTGATGAGATGAGTCGAGGTGATCGAGTAAGATCAATGGTTGCTAACCTCGGTAGTTTGACGACAAATGAGGCACAATTTGAGCTTGAGAGGCTTTTGGGTGTGCCTGGTATGGAAAGGGTTGTCAATTTTGTTGAGCGGGCCTTAAATGATTTGAAGATACGAAAACGAGATCAATGTTTTTCTTTTCTAACACCTTCTCAGATCTCAAATATTATTGTCAATAAGAAGCCAGAAAGTAACGCTGACCTAATGGCATTGGTGCTTGATCTGTTAGATGATATTGAGAGAGAGATTCAAACAGAAAATGATGACGGCTATAACGGTTTTTGGAATATTGCAAGGGGAAAGGAATCAACTAAGCGAGAGGAAAATTTATGTCGTGATGTGCTATTAACTCGTATAAGGTCTAGGTTGAACCTTATACGTGTATGTTCAGAGCCAGAGGTGGATAATGCGGGTGATAAAAGAGCCGATATAACAATAACCAGTGACAATTATCAAATACCTATTGAGCTAAAGAAGGAGACCAGTTCGAATTTATGGGTTTCTCTCAGAAGTCAGTTAATTGATCAGTATTCCACATCAAAAAAAGCGCAAGGTTTTGGGATCTATTTGGTACTTTGGTTGATGGAAAAGGGATGCCTCGAACAATCGACGGGCGCAAAAAACCTCGCGGCCCCGATGAGCTGAAAACCGTTTTGGAGGATCAAATAGCGCCTGATGAAAGGAGCCGTATTTATGTGGTTGTTATGGATGTCGGCCTTTATAAGTAAATGATGATTTGGAAATGTATGAAAAAAACCATGGTATTTATCTTGTCTATGTTAGTCGTTGAGGCGGTCTGCGGGGAAATATACAAATGGGTTGATGATTCCGGTAAAGTTAATTTTGGTGATCACAAAGCTGAAGAGGGAAAGGCTGAAGAAGTAACTGTTGAGATTAATACTTATACCAACGTGACCTATGATATTTCCATATTTGATTACGGTCATCAGAAGGTGGTGATGTATTCCACAGAATGGTGTAGTTATTGTAAAAAGGCTAAAAAATACTTTAAAGATAACGAGATATCCTTTGTGGAGTATGATATCGAAAAGAGCTCTCGTGCCAGAAATAGGTATGATAAAATGGGGGCAACCGGTATACCGGTAATTATCGTCGGCAAGAAAAGAATGAACGGATTTAACGTTAAAGGTTTCGAGAAAATATATCAGTAGGTTTCAAGCTGTTAGGTATGGCTGAGAAAGATGGCTAATGTAATTTATAACTCAAGATTCATGCGTGTGAAGAGAAAAGCGAATTGAGGCGTAGTAGGGATTGCTATTATGGAAAAAAGTAACATCGTCATTATTGGCGGTGCATTCGCCGGTATGATGACAGGTTTGGCTTTGGCTCGAAAAGGCCATTCGGTCACTGTACTCGATTGGGATCCTGGACAGCTACCCAAAAAAACAGATGACTTATTTGAGCAGTGGAATCGTATTGGATGTCCACAAACCAAACACGCCCATGCTTTTTTGGCTAGAGTCCATAATGAGATCAGAGATAATGAACCTGAATTACTGCAAGCCTTACTGGATCATGGTGCAGAAGAACTGACTTTTTTGGAAATGGTAGGGGAGAGCAATGCTGACTACTCAACAGAACAGGGCGATGAAGACTTAACTTCATTGGCTTGTCGGCGAATTCTTTTCGATTGGGTGTTGAGAAATTATTTGCTTGAAAAAGAATTGGTGGAGATTAAATCCGGGCAAAAAGTGGTGGGCTTACTGAGTGAATTGGCAAGCGCATCTCTTGATGCGCCCCAGGGAATATCTCGAATAGTGGGCGTGCAGGCTGAGCAGGAGGATGGCAGCATAATAGAAATTCCGGCCGATTTCGTCATAGATGCTAGTGGTA
>JAESQG010000511.1 GCA_016765265.1 Pseudomonadales bacterium
ACCGACCCGTCAAGCATGCCCCGTGCAACCTCACCAATTCTAAGTTGATTTTGCTTGATGCATTCAGTCTCGCTACTATTCGTCATTGGAAGCTTCCCCCAGTCATGCTGCGCTCTACACAGTGATAGGAAATGATAAAAAGTGGTTATCGATGGTTTACTAAAACTTCACTCTGTTCTCGCTAACGGAGAAATGACATACTAACACGCAGCACGCCAGAATGATCTGGATGCTAATAAATCAACTCTATTATACCCGTCACTACCGTCCGCCTTTATCTAGGAATGAGCCCGTCAATGTCAGAAAAAAATGAGATTTTACAAGATGAGTATTTAGATCAAGCTAAACTGATACGTACTTTACGAGTACTGATCAAAGCCGTCGAGCAGTTGCCGGAAACACCAAAACGGGACGCTATCTGGGGAGGCTTGGAAGTCGCATTAGAAGAAGCGAAGAAGCCATTGATGGGAAGCACCGAAACCAAGCATTAAATTAGCGCTACGACAGACATCCTGTCTCTTGACTCCCTTAGTCTGATTGCGTACGAGCCATTCGAGCCAGTTTGTAACAAAGCACTGAGGACCACACATGGGCTTTGAAACCCTCAAGGCCTTTCCAGGTTGCGAAGGCCATCGCGTATCACTTCACTGGGATTGCTGTAGCGACCGGAAGCAACTTCATTTTTAATGAAGGTTACCGAGTGAGAATCGAAATTAAAACTAGTGGTGGGCATTATCGCTACCCCATGTTTTTATAATTACTCTACCGTTTGAATGATAAGCATTGTAATCCCTGCTAGAGGATAGTTTCACTAATATTTTTATCTAACTGATTTTGTGATACCGCTTTAACACGCCCCTTAAACTCATCTAACGCTTTCTTTGTCATCTCGTTGTGTTCACGCGACCGCCCTAATCCAGCTGAATTGCCGGCTGGAATCTGTCCGTACAGTAGCTTCTCTGCTGGAGGGCAATAGATATAATTCAAATCCAAGTAGTCATAGATAGGTACCCACTCGTCAGCTTGCTTGATGAGTAGTTGTGGATTCAGGATATAATGGCCACGACGGATGCGCTGAAAAATTTTTCTGTTATAACGATCTTCTTTCGTATGCTCGTTTTTCGAAAGCATGCCAGAGACATAGGATTGCCTCTTTCGTCTTTCTGGCACTAGGTTGTCGGACAATTTATTCAGTGCTTCGACAAAGTGGCGCGATTGTAGCCCAGATGTGAGTGGAATTGCTTTCCCTAGTTGGTTATAGGTTAGCAACACAGCCATATGGAACATCATAAATTCCATATGGTGGTTGTCGACTTTAATAAGATGTCCGTCAACCTGAATGGAAATAGTGGCAGGCTGCAGTAGGTGAAACACTTTAGGCAAGGTTTTTTGCGCATACTTGTCGTCACGGGCGGTTTGTTGTAGAGCGAGAAGAAATGCTGTTAACCCTGTATTTTGCACCAACGATTTATCTGAGCCTAAATCAAGTAGCGCGGTCACCAGTGTTTCGTTACCCAGCACGGCTGCGGTCATCAATGGGGTGAAGTTGAATACGTTACGATGATCGATACCGTATTGTTCAGTATCGCGAAGCACTGCAGCTGGATTTCTTGATGTATAGGAGCGGCAGTGTTTATCAATGGCTTGTTTCAGACATTTCTCAGGGTTGCGAGCAGGCTTGAAATCGGTACGACTCAAATTATCGAGAAAGTGTTCTGCATGATTAAAGACGGCATACTCAGCGGCGAGCAGTTTTTGTTTTTTATTGTTCTTTTCAATAGATTCGTTGCAAAGTGCTTTCGCCGAATTTCGCGTATAAACAGGCCATGGTACCGGCTTTTGATGTAGCAGCCGCTCTCTAATGTCGTTGGCCTGATCAGTTTTACCCTGTAACTCAAGTTTTCTGGCCTCTTTCTGCCAGTCTTCCAAACTCGATTGATTGCTTTCGATTTCACCTAAGGAGGTGGATTCGCTAATACCTAATAGCGGAAATAGGCGGTGCTTTGTTTCGTGCTCAATAATGTATAAATTGGTGACTGCGCGAGTTATGGCAACATAGAGAGAGTTGATGTAGAACTTATAAACTTCCGCAGATTTATCGTGCTTGTCTTTATTGCGCGAAAATATTAACTCTGAACTAAAGTCTATATCCTCTATGCCCTGAATAATATCACGAAAGGTTTTTTCCTCATCCGAGACAAAGTTATAGAGAATAATATTCTCATACTCCAGACCTTTGGCTTCCTGAACGGAGAATACTAGAGGGGTGTTGAAAACGGTTTTCGCTAGTTTTTTTTGATCAGCATGCATAACCAGTACGGCGAACTGAGTTGATTTGGCGGTCTTGCGATTCAGCTCACGTACGCTATCACTTTGTTCGTTCAAAATCGTGACGGTACCGTTTCGTTCTGCAACGCTTTTCACCAAGTAATTGCTTTCTTTATCAATAGAGCCAAACCGGGCTTGCTTGATTTTCAGTATACGATTGGCAATGGCCGTTACTTGCACGGAATTACGATAGTTGCTGTTGAGAATACGCAACAGATCCGTGTTTTGTTGCCACTTCCCGTGATGATAGAACAATGTTTTGATTTTCGACCACGAGAAGAAATTTGGATGGACGATCTGATTCGAGTCGCCACACAAAATAAACTCAGTTGGATTGTGTAGGGTCTGTAAAATCAGGAATAACTGGACAGCAGTAAGGTCTTGCACCTCATCCACTACCACGAAATCATAACGCGGTTTCGCCAAGGACAAATAGTGATGGCTAAGAATATTAGTATCGTAGTGGCCCGTTTGTTGCAAAAACTTTAAATACTTTTCAAATAAAGCGTAAACTTCCTTTCGCTCTTCACCATTAAAAATAGACTGCTTTACACCTAAGGATAAATATTCTTCCCGACTTAACCAAGCTGTGCCCCATGGTGAATTCTCTTCGACTGTATTTTGTGGCTGTGAATCTGCGCGTATTTGTGAGCCCGTGAGCACACCTTTAAACTCTTCAAATACTTTATGAGCACTGTCTAGTTTACTCTGCTGTCGGTTACGTGCAAACCAGGTTTCAAACGTTTTCGCGTTTACTTCTTTTCCAAGTGGTACCTTAATTTGTTCAATAAATTCGTGAAACGAGAGAAAATCGATATTCTGATTTTCATTATCGTAATGAAATGAATAGTACAATTCTCTAGAATTTTGCACTAAAAAATTAGAGTGAGAGATGTAAAGCACATCGCCTATTGCATGCTTCATTTTTTCCAGTGAAAGTGCCGTTTTCCCGCTGCCAGCAGAGCCGATAATGATAAGAGGTGGTTGTAAATCGTGAATGTCGTGCTGTTCATCATCAAGTGAAATGATTTTATCCAGTAGATTAAATCTTTTGTTATTTGGGTTAATGTAGGGAAGACACTGATCGGTCTTTGGCAGGACGGTGAGTAGTGGAATCTTATCATCATCAATCGCGGTCACTTGCCGAAGAAAACGGGATTTGTGGTACTCGTGATTGGGTAAAAACTCCAGTAGTAGGCAGTAGGTTTCTTGTTGGTAGCGGTAGAAGGAGAAAATCAGTCGACCGGCATAATCCACCTTGGCTCGAAACAAGTTGTCAGCCAGTTTTTTTACTTCGGCTGAGCGAAAGTCGTCAGCTTCCAATAGTTTAATGACCTTCTTGACCTTATTGGTGAGTTTTAATTCGTTGTAGATCAGTACGTACACTGTAATCCTCTTTTGACATTGTCGAAGTGGAGGTTGTGTTTAGGGCGATAAAGTTAGCGCATGATATTAACATGGTTTTGAGGTGGGAGCTGCGTTAGTGGCAAAACGAGAGGGTTAATTAACGCTAGCTATTTTTTCTAGCAGGAACAAAACGTTTTTAGCGTATACTGTATATTCCAATTCCGAAATTGCAGATACGCCTGGCGAGCTAACGGTGTGTCTTACTATTATTAACAACCAGAAGGGAGCTTATACCCATGGCAACAGCTTACGAAAAACAACTGAAAGCATTAACCCTCAAAGTGTGGCTATACAAGCAGGGAGAGATGGTCTCTCTAATGATACATATTGGTGATCGCTTGGGACTTTATAAATCCTTAAGTGGGGCCGGAGTTATCTCTGCAGAACAATTGGCGGAAAAAACCAAATACCATCCGCGTTGGATACTTGAGTGGCTAAAGAATCAAGCGGCAGCAGGCATAATTGAATACCACGAGGGCGATCGCTTTGAATTGACGGATGTGGGTAGTGCTGTAATGGCAAATGAGGTGGATAGTCTTCAGTTTGCTGTCGGTGCATTTAACGAACCATTGGGCGCTGAAAGAATAGAGAAGGTCATTGAAGCATTTAAAACCGGTCTCGGTTTTAGCTACCAGGATCAGGGACCAGCCTGTGCTCACTCCACGGAACGAATGTTAGCGCCCTGGACTAAGCTCGCGCTCATACCTCAAATAATTCCGCAAATCGAGGGAGTAAAAGAAAAGCTTGAAAAAAATGCAGTGGTTGCCGATGTGGGCTGCGGTACAGGAACGGCAATCATGACCTTGGCAGAGGCTTATCCTAATAGTGATTTTCATGGTTACGATTCATGTGGGCATGCCATTGAGAGAGCAAATGAAAGAGTCAAAGAGCTAGGCTTAACAAATATCGTCTTTCACCATGTGGCAGGCGAAGGCTTGCCTGAGG
>JAESQG010000512.1 GCA_016765265.1 Pseudomonadales bacterium
CTGAGGCAAAGTTGACGGAGAGCAGTGAGTAGTAGTGGCCGTTATCTTTTTCTTTTTCTGTATTAACCTGTATATCGAGTGATGTCAGAAATGCTTGGGCGGCAGGATTACCGCTTTCGACTCTTGTGTACAGCGCCTCACAGCCTTGAACTAACTCTAAGCGTTTGATTTCACTTAATAGTTTCCTTCCTATGCCTTGCTGGCGACTCATGTTTCGAACGCAAATTAAACGTATTTCTCTTTCTTTTTCTCCGGTGACGATACTTGCAGCCAACCAACGTCCGTTAAATTGAGCTGCGTAGAGGCAAGTGTTAGGTAGAATAAAATAATCACGAATGGTCGTGAGAGCTTGATCGCCCAGACCTTTAAATTTAGGCGCATCCACATAGATACGCGTTAAATCATCTTCCAATTCTGCTGGATAAGCATCAAAACGATGCACCATAAGGGGCATATTAATTACTTCCTTGCCGTTTATCTTCTTACTGAATCCGTTCGCGTTTGACGTTATCACAGCTGGTGGATTGTTGGTATAAGTTTTTGAGAAGACAGTGTTTTGTGGGTTATGGACTAAGCTATACTAATAATGTAAGTGAGCGCTAACACTACTTAAAAGGTATGAATAATGCCGATATAGGTATTTTAAGCCACTGGTTTGTAAGAGGATCTGGGCTTATAATGCCCCGCTTTCTTAGCAGATCTTGTTAATCTTGTATTTTTAAAATCAAAGCTCCCAGCGGAGAGTGATATGGCCGAGCGGCAGGCAAAAGTTGAGCGTAATACCCTTGAGACCCAAATTACGGTATCCATTAATTTGGATGGCAGTGGCCAGGTGAAGTTGAATACCGGGTTGCCATTTTTAGAGCATATGCTAGACCAGGTTGCTCGGCATGGGTTAGTGGATCTGGATATCGTGGCCATAGGTGATTTGCATATTGACGCGCACCACACCGTTGAGGATATTGGTATCACCATCGGGCAGGCCTTGACCCAAGCATGGGGAGATAAAAAGGGATTGCGCCGTTACGGTCATGCCTATGTTCCCTTGGATGAAGCGCTTTCACGGGTAGTCTTGGATTTGTCGGGGCGTCCCGGTTTAACAATGAATTGTAAATTTTGCAGTGGCTCCATTGGCGGTTTCGATACGCAACTGTTTTTTGAGTTTTTCCAAGGGCTTGTGAATCATAGCAATATGACTCTGCATATTGATAATCTATCGGGTAAGAACTCTCATCATCAGGCCGAAACAATTTTCA
The DNA here is from genome assembly GCA_016765265.1 of Pseudomonadales bacterium. GTDB lineage: Bacteria > Pseudomonadota > Gammaproteobacteria > Pseudomonadales > DC-out160 > DC-out160. The sequence goes on from JAESQG010000512.1 coordinate 1,257, forward strand.
AAGCCTTTGGTCGAGCATTGCGTATGGCGGTTGAGGTGGATGATCGTATGGGCGACGCTATGCCTTCTACTAAAGGTAGTTTGTAAATAGAGCTTTTAAATAGAGGCTTCTCGTAAATAAAGGCATCTAGTAAATAAAGCGCCTTTTAATTTTAAACTTCTTGTGAACTTAATTCTGTGATGAAAACAGTAGCAGTTATCGATTACGGAATGGGAAATCTCCATTCTGCGTCGAAAGCATTGGCATTTGTTGCCGATAATATCAAAGTTATGGTGACGGCAAAGCCTGAAGAAATTCTAGCGGCCGATCATGTGGTGTTTCCGGGCGTAGGGGCGATTCGAGATTGCGTGGGTGAAATCCGGCGCTCGGGTTTGGCCGAGGTGGTTTTGGAGGCCGCTAAGACCAAGCCGTTTTTAGCAATTTGTGTGGGCATGCAATGTTTGATGACACATAGCGAAGAGAATAATGGTGTGGATTGTCTTAATATTTATCCCGGTGAAGTGAAGTACTTCGGTGATAAATTAGAAGATGCCCAAGGCAATAAATTGAAAGTACCTCATATGGGGTGGAATCAGGTGTCGCAAACTATCCCTCATCCCCTTTGGAAAGATATTGAGGAGGGTGAACGATTTTATTTTGTGCACAGTTATTTTGTCGAGCCTAAACAAAGTTCACTGATCGCTGGCGAAAGTGACTACCCGAACCCTTTCGTTGTTGCTCTAGCTAAAGACAATCAATTCGCAGTTCAATTTCATCCAGAAAAGAGCCAGAAGTCAGGTTTAACCTTGCTGAAGAATTTTGTCAATTGGGATGGCCAGTCCTAGTGTTCTGGATTCTAGTATTTAATTAGAAAAAAGGTAAAAGCATGTTAATTATCCCCGCCATAGATTTAAAAGATGGTAAGTGTGTTCGTTTACGCCAAGGGCGAATGGAAGAATCAACGGTTTTCTCTGATGATCCTGTATCAATGGCGGCTCATTGGGTAGAGAAGGGCGCTCGGCGTTTGCATTTAGTGGATTTAAACGGGGCGTTTGAAGGTAAGCCAATTAATGGCGGTATTGTTAAGTCTATTGCAGCAGCGCATCCGAATTTACCGATACAAATTGGCGGTGGTATTCGTGATATAGAGACCATAAAAACCTATATCGATGCGGGTGTGTCTTACGTGATTATCGGTACCAAAGCAGTGAAGGAACCCGATTTTGTAAAGCAGGCCTGTGATGCTTTTCCTGGGCATATCATTGTTGGGTTAGACGCAAAGGACGGGTGGGTTGCCACTGATGGTTGGGCAGAGGTGTCCAATGTGCAGGTAATCGATATGGCAAAACAGTTTGAAAAAGCAGGTGTTGAATCCATTGTATATACTGATATTAGTCGTGATGGCATGATGCAAGGAGTCAATGTGGAGGCCACTGTGAAACTTGCTGAAGCCGTTAACATCCCTATTATTGCGTCAGGTGGCATTACCAATATTGATGATGTAAAAGCCTTGTGTGATAGCGGATGTAAAGGTATCGCGGGTGCAATCACGGGTCGAGCAATTTACGAAGGCACCTTGGAAGTAAAAGCAGCTCAGGAGTTGGCTGATAGTTATCTCTGATCAACGGGTTATTTATAATAAATTGAGAAAGCGGTGCAGTAAGTCATAAAAAGGGCGTCGAAAGAAATGGGTTTAGCAAAAAGAATCATCCCTTGTTTAGATGTAGATAAAGGTCGAGTGGTTAAAGGCGTACAATTCGTCGATATTCGTGATGCAGGTGATCCTGTTGAAGTGGCGAAGCGTTATGACGAGCAGGGAGCGGATGAGATTACCTTTCTGGATATTACGGCTAGCCATGAAGGTCGCGATACCACGGTGAAAACAGTTGAGAAGATTGCCAGTCAAGTATTTATACCTTTAACCGTTGGTGGTGGAATTCGAAAGGTTGAAGATATTCGTGCCATGTTAAATGCAGGTGCTGATAAAGTGGGGATTAATACAGCCGCAGTATTTGATCCTGAGTTTGTAAAAGAAGCGTCGGAACGATTTGGTTCTCAATGCATTGTGGTGGCTATTGATGCTAAAAAGGTGAGTAAACCAGGGGAGTTGGATAAATGGGAGATTTTTACCCATGGGGGTAGAAAGCCAACAGGTATCGATGCGGTGGAGTGGGCAATAAAAATGGCCGCATACGGAGCGGGAGAGATTCTCCTTACCAGTATGGATCAAGATGGAATGAAAAACGGTTTTGATTTAGGAGTCACTAGAGCTATAGGTGATGCAGTGAATATCCCTATAATTGCGTCAGGAGGTGTGGGGAATTTACAGCATTTGGCAGATGGCGTTATTAAAGGGGGAGCAGATGCTGTGTTAGCAGCAAGTATTTTTCATTTTGCAGAATATTCTGTGCAAGAAGCGAAAGAGTTTATGGCGGCTCAAGGAATTGAAATGAGACTTTAGGCGGAGTCTTAAATTTGTAAGCCAAAACTGGGAAGCCTTGTCTTAAGAAATTGCAGTTGAAGCGCATAAAAAAAGCCAGATTAAATCTGGCTTTTTTGTCCAACTAAATAAAGCAACTGTTCTAGTCCCAGATTAGTAAAAGTCTCAGATTAGCGACAGCCCATACATGATAGCTGTTAACCCTAGGCTAGAATGAATAACACCTTTAACGGTGGTAAGAGGACCCAGTTTTCCGAACAGGCCATTGGCTTCAACCGCCATAATTAGTGCCATAACAACCATAAATCCCACGCCGAGACCAGCCTCGCCACCTACCGGTGCAGCCGCGCTACCACTTAAATGAGTTGATGCGCCCATGAAAAACAACATGGGGGCAGAGAGTACGGTGTTGGTTCTAGAGGCTAGCAAGGCTTTAGGTCCTGCCACAGCCGCGTCACCCTCTTCAATGCCGCATACGATTTTTTGCGCAGGCCAAATAATAATCCAAACATTAAGAAACATGATTGTGCCCATTAACATGCCGGCCCAAATATAGCCGTTTGCACGATCTAGCATATGGACAAGCAGGCTGCACCGGTGAGGTAAGTGCCCGCAGCGCCCCAGCGGAACCACCACAAAGCACGCGGCGCTAGCTTTTTAACGGCATCGCCCTTGGCGCTGGGCTCGGCTTCTTTGAAATATTCGCCTTGGACAAAGTTGAAGTAATACAACATCCCTATCCAAGTGATACCGAATAGAAAGTGGCCCCAACGAAATATAAATTCAACTAGCGATGATATTTCCATAGTGATTTTCCTCACTGTTTTAGTGTTCAAGTTTTCCAGTAAATTTGTGCGCTTACAGTATCATTTTATTAACTAAAATCATAATTTGACGGTATCAAATAGGGTGAATTTAAGCGTATTGCCTGGTTTTGGCGGATATTGCAGCGAGAACATGGACTGCCCTCTAGTGAAGTTTAATAAAAACTCCACACAATATAGAAGGTATAAGGCACCTTAAGGGGTCAGGTCTTTCGCCAATGTGTCCCTCACTACAGGCCTAACGGCGTTGGCTTCCACCTGGTAGTGGGCATGCTTAACCCCTATTTTGATATCGCTGCCTTTTAAGATGGCTGATTTCACGGGTTCGGGAAGCTCAAATCGCAGAAAGTGAACGGCAGAAGTTTTATGTTCATTTTCTCTTTCTAGGTCTTCATCAGCGTAGGGCTGTATTGGTTCGAAACTATCCACCTGAAGCGTTATTTGCCTTTCGATGCCGATTAATTTCCCCAGTTCTCTTTGACGTTGTTCTGGATCGTCATACTCAATCATAAAGGTAGCCTTTAGATTTGAGCCGTCAGGAATTAAGGGATTGTAAGCGTCTAACTCTTCTTGGATACCAGCGGCTTCGAATATTTTCTCTATTCGCAGCATCTCTTGAACTTGATATTGAATGGTCAGCCTATCTTCAAAATATAATCGACAGTGTTCGCCGAGTTCCACTCGTCTATTCTTCTTGTGAGCCAGTACCTTGCGGCGAAACTCGTTTCTTTTTTCTGAATAACTTTCCAAAGACCATAAGTCCTGGCGAGTGAGGTTTGACATGGGGGCTCCTGTACGGGCTTCGGTTAATGGAGGGTAGTTAAGTTATAAGTCGTAAGCGAGCCGTAATAACGTCATCGGGTGCTCAGGTTTTTCCGCATTTTCTGCTAAGGTTGCTAAATGATTAGCGGCCATGGGGCAATCACTGGCGAAATAATTTGCTTTTGTTTGTTTCAATTTTTTAACGATGGGCTTCGCTATCTTAACCGCGGAGTCATAGGTTTCTTTTTTTACTGCATAGGTGCCATCGTGCCCAGAACATCGCTCATGTGTTTGGACGGTGGTGTCGGGTATCAGACTCAGGATATCTCTTGTTTTCAATCCAATGTTTTGCACCCGTAAATGACAAGCCACATGATAGCTTATGTCCCCAAGAGAGTTTTTGAACTCGGTATTGAACGCTTGTTTTTTATGGCGAAGAAATAAATATTCGAATGGGTCAAAAAAAGCCTTTTTCACTTTTTGAACTTGTTCGTCTTCTGGAAACAGCAACGGTAGCTCTTGCTTGTACATGAGTACGCAGGATGGAATAGGGGCGGTAAGGTCGTAGCCTTGATCGACTAACGCAGCTAGTACCGGGATATTGGCATTCTTGAGTTTTTCAACAGCCTCTAAATCACCCAATTCCATTTTTGGCATCCCACAGCATTGCTCTTTCGGCACGAGATCGATTTTAATATTGTTGTGAGTGAACACTTTGAAAAAATCTTCACCGATCTCTGGGCTATTATAATTGCCGTAACAAGTAGCGTAGAGGGCGAGCTTTCCTGTCGTACCATTAACGGCTGTAATCGCTGGATCTTGGTTCTTGGCGTTTGCTCTAGTATAAGTTGCCACTCGCTTGCGCAAGGTTTTGCTATGGTACTGAGGTACTGGCGCTTTATGGTGGATGCCGGCTATTTTTTCTAAAGACAGGCGAAAAGCCGGGGTCTGATTTAAGGTATTTACAGTGACGTCCACCACGGGAATGCTCGCTAATTTAGCGACTGCTGTGGTGCTCGATAGCACCTTATCCCGTAAAGAAGCACCTTCTTTCTTAAAGTTGTTGGCTTTTGATCGTAGCATGAGATGGGGGTAGTCTATATTCCATTCATGGGGCGGCACGTAGGGGCACTTACTCATGTAGCACATGTCGCACAAATAGCACTGATCAACTACTTTTGCGTAATCATTTTTATCTATACCGTCCACTTCCAAAGTCTCTGATTCATCTACCAAGTCGAAGAGGGTAGGGAACGATTGGCACAAACTCACACAACGGCGACAACCATGGCAGACGTCAAAGACACGCTCTAGCTCTTGATTAAGTGACTCTTGGTTATAAAATTCGTCGGATTTCCAGTCGATAGGATGGCGAGTGGGTGCTTCTAAACTGCCCTCTTTTGTCGTATCTTTGCCCATTGAAGGTACCTTGCGAAGTTTATTTTGGTTAAAATTGTTTTGATCGGTTTTAATCCAGCTTGTATCGCAGAATAACAAAAAACAAACCCCTTATCATTGTAAGGGGTTTGTTTTATATATAGGCGCTTAATACTGAGTTAATCACTGTAGTGGAGACAGTATTGGCATCAGCTTAAATCACCAGTGATCTTAATCGTCGAGAGTATCTAACGCTTTTTGGAATCTGTTAGCATGGCTACGCTCAGCCTTTGCCAAAGTTTCAAACCAATCAGCGACTTCGTCTAAACTCTCTTCTCTTGCAGTCTTTGCCATACCTGGATACATGTCCGTGTACTCGTGTGTCTCGCCTGCAATGGCTGCTTTGAGATTATCAGCGGTACCGCCAATAGGTAGGCCTGTTGCGGGATCTCCCGTCTCTTCCAAATACTCAAGATGGCCATGAGCATGTCCGGTTTCGCCTTCGGCGGTTGAGCGGAATACAACAGCTACATCGTTATAACCTTCAACATCCGCTTTGGCTGCGAAATAGAGGTAGCGACGATTGGCCTGGGATTCACCGGCAAAAGCGGCTTTTAGATTTTCTTCGGTCTTTGTGTTTTTAAGTGACATCTCTATTCTCCTGAGAACAATTCTCATTTTTAGATACGACTAATATTTTTAGATAGGACTAACCATTTTAGATAGGACTAACCATTTTAGATACGACTAAGAATGAGTTCTTATTTTTAAAACCCAAGCTCCCTGGGCGCTGGAAACAGTTTATAGATTCTCTATTAACTATCAATAATTTTGCTCATATAATTTAAATCTTCTCGATCTTTAGCGGTTACCTTATCTTTAGCGGCATTGGAGTAGTCATAATTCATACAAAGGATGACGGGTCTCTATGGTGAAATGAGGAATGAAACTAAATAATGGGGAATGTAACTACATTTAGTGTGGAGATCTAAACAGTTTGAGGTGTTATTACGGCTTGTAAGATTGAATCATCGTAGGGGTATTGCGATAAAAAAGGAGGGTGATAGACACCCTCGCTGTTCCGAAGTTAAATTAAATGGCTAAGCGAACTCAAAACCTTCGTAGTCGTTTGCTGCAATTTGTGCGATCCGCTCTCGATATTTTGGCGCGCCGCCGAAGTAAACCATGTGTCTGAGTATGTCATGTCCTTCTACGTTGGAGTTGTATCCCGTAAACCAAGACTTTGTGGTGCTTACCAAGGTATGACCGTACATCTCTTTTACATGCTTCACCCAGGCTTGTTCAGCCTCATCAGAAGCTTCAACGCGCTTATAATTATGTTCACCCATATACTTGATAAGATCAGTAGTCCAGTCAACGGCATTTTCTATGCCCGGGGGGAAGTTGGTTGAAACGGATGCACCTTGCGGCCCTGCAAGGGTGATGAGATTAGGAAAGCCTGCAACCTGTAAACCGTATAACGTGAGGGGGCCCTTATCCCACTTTGATCGCAGAGTTTGACCGTTTAACCCAGTGATATTGATGCGATCAAAGGCGCCTGTAATGGCGTCAAAACCGGTGGCATAAATAATGATATCGAACTCGTATTCCGCATCCGAAGTTTTGATGCCCTTCTTAGTGATTTTCTCGATCGGTGTTTCACTGACGTTCACAAGCTGCACATTGTCGCGATTGTATGCTTCGTAATAGCGGGTTTCCATGGGTACTCTGCGGGAACCAAATCCATGGTCTTTTGGAATCAACATCTCAGCAACAGCGGGATCCTGTACTCGCCCGCGGATTTTATTGGCGATAAATTCTGAGAATTCGGCATTGGCGTCCAGGTTGGTCAACACGTCGCGGAAGTTACCTAGCCATACTCCGAAACCAGGAGAGGCATAAAGATTCTCCCAAAACTCCATTCTGTCTTCTTCTGAAACTGTTGCAAATTCACGTCGATCTGGGCCGTGTATAAATCCCCCTGGTGTTTTCATGCAGCGAGCAAAAATGTCGTCAAAAGAGGCTTTTATTTTTGTCTGTTCCTCGTCACTTATGGGGCTATTATGGAGTGGTGCACACCAGTTTGGGCGCCGTTGAAAGACAGTCAATTCTCCTACTTCACCAGCGATCGACTGAATCACCTGCACACCTGTGGCTCCTGTGCCAATGACAGCGACTTTTTTGCCTTTCAGTTCTACAGGTGTTTCAGGCCAATTGTATGTGTGGAAAGAGACACCTTCAAAGGAATCGAGACCCTCAAGTCGGGGTTTTGTGGCGGCCGAAAGCATGCCGATGGCAGTTAACAAATATCGGCTCGTTAAAGTGCGACCCTCAGCAGTGTCTATGCGCCAATATCCCGATTCCTCATCGAATGTTGCGGCTTTGACCTGGGAATCAAATTGCATATGGCTGGCCAAATCAAATTTATTAATAACATATTTGAGATAACTAAGAGTCTCTGGCTGCGCCGCAAAATGTTCACTCCAGCTCCATTCTTGTAGCAGCTCTTTTGAGAAGCTGTAACCATAGGTATAACTTTCCGAATCAAAACGAGCGCCAGGATAGCGATTCCAATGCCAAGTACCGCCAGGCCCATCCCCCGCCTCTAGTAAGGTTACGTCGAGCCCTAATTTTAGCATGCGATGTAACATATAGATTCCGCATACCCCTGCTCCAATGATAATTACTTCATGGTCTGGACTGTTGTTGTTGGTTACTGCTGATTCTAAAGTCATTGCCTTTTCCTTCCTCGTTCTTGGATACCCGTGATTATATAAAAATCGCGCACCAGTAATTCTGAATAGATTTATAAGTTATGTTCATAATGTTACCGGAATTTTATCACAGAGTGGCTTATAAACCATCAGACAAAATGAGGGTAAGTGTATTGGTGGGTGATAAATATCAGTGTGTAAGGGACTAGCAGGTGAAAGTCGTCGACATGACATATATCTCTATAAGGGGCTGGTTGGCATCAGTCGGCAGTCGGATATAGACTTAGGGCCAATGCGGGGAGTCTTCCCTTTTCATTGATGATGATTATTGATGATGATTATTGATGATCATGGGACTTTAAAAGATAAGGCTTATCGACGCACTCAACACTGTGACCTTGTCATCGAACCCAGCTGTAGGGGCGATTACGGTCAACGTGAGGCCATCTAATATTTCTCCCCTTAAGACTTCCACTTTCATAGAGGTCACCTCGTTGACATCATAACGAATGCCCGTGGAGAATGATTCTCCCTTGTAGATGCCCTCAGATGTGTCGGCTTTGCTCGCGCTGTAGGTGATCAAAGGAGTCCATTGGCCGCTCTCTGTGTATAAAGTGAGGTAATAGGCGCTGGTGCTTTCTCGAGGGTCGATACCCTCGGGATCGTCAAAATCGAGGAGGCCGTATTCTCCCACTAATCCCCATTTGTCTTGAGTGAACTCAAAGCCCATTACGGTTACTGAGATGATCGTGTCTGCCGCTATATCCTGTTCAGGGATAGAGAACGCAGCCTTAACCTCGTGTCTTACCACTCTAAGGACGACATA
>JAESQG010000513.1 GCA_016765265.1 Pseudomonadales bacterium
AACATATTTTTACCCGGTCGAATATGGAATTTTCCATCCGCAGTTTTTGCGCGTATTGTGCCGTTTTCTAAAACGAAATAAACGCTGGTTCCTTCCTCTCCTGATGTTTTAAATGTTTGGACTACATTTTTTTTGTACATGATTTATACCTCTCTCGGATTCATCTACTCCCCACTTTAGCTTGACGCCAGCCGCAATAATATTGACACTATTGGTGTTTTTTTGAAAGCCACAGCCAACTTCATTTTCACAGACGATATTAATTTTATTAGAAATTAGGGAATAGGCACATGCGAGCAGCCATTATTGAAAAAATCGGCGATCCTCTAGTAATTACTGAGATAGAGGACCCGCAAGCGGGACCCAATGAATTGGTCATAAAAGTAAAAGCATGCGGTGTTTGTGGCTCAGATCTACACGCAACAGAAAAACATGCACCCATGCCGTTTCCTAAAGGCACGGTAATGGGCCACGAGTTTGCTGGAGAAGTATACGAAGTTGGATCGGAACTCAAAGGTAAGTGGAAGGTCGGCGAACGCTTGACCGCGCTACCTTATATTTCATGTGGTAACTGCAAATCCTGTATAGCCGGAAAACGGGAACAGTGCCGACAGCTACGCACTACTGGCCTGGGAGATATACCGGGAGGCTATGCTGAATACACCAAAGTGGGGGCCTTCGAATCCATTCGTCTACCCGACAACGTGAGTTACCACGAGGGCGCCAGCGTCGAACCTTTGTCCGTTGCGTTGCATGCGGTTAAAAAATCAAACCTACAAGCGGGCGAAGACGTCTTGATCATCGGTGCGGGTCCAATCGGTTTGGCGCTAGCACAATGGTGTCGGTTTTTTGGTGCCCGAAATATTATTATTAGTGAAAAAGCAGCTGGGCGATTGAAATTAACCGAACAGTTTGGCGTGACTGATGTGATAGATGCCAGCAAAGAGTCCAACGTAGCCGGCTCCTTCAAGAAATTCACAGGTTCGTCACCCAAAGTGGTATTTGAAGCGGTGGGAGTTCCCGGACTCCTGCAGGAATGCATCGGTTTAGCCGCTAGGGGTGGGCGCATTATCTCAGTGGGCGCCTGCATGAAACCCGAAACATTCATGCCCATTATAGCGACGATGAAGGAAGTACAAATTAATTTTGTCTTGGCCTACAACAAAGAAGATTTTGAATTTTGTGTGGCGATGCTAAATACCGAAAGAGTGGTAGCAGAGACTATGATTACCGATATCATTACTCTCAATTCATTACCCGACGCTTTTGAGGCACTGCGAACACCTACCACTCAATGCAAAGTAATTGTTGAGCCCTTTGCTTAGAATCCCGTTAACCCAGACCTTTATTAACCCAGACCTTTATTAACCCAGAACTTTATTAACCCAGACCTTTATTAGCTTTAACCTAAAGACGAAGGCTCCAATAAAGGTCTGAGATAGGTTTCTGAAAATAATCTTAAGCTCTCTTCATTACCAGGATTAATAATGCCCTGGGGGCTCAACAACAGTGATTGCAAAAACCGAAGTATCATTTCAGCGGTGGTAGTGGCGGGGCGATTTGAAATAAAGCCAGCTTGTTGGGCCTTAGAAATTTGTACCGCAAGATACGCACTGGCAAATTGCAATACTGACCCTGCGCGGGAAGTCAGGAAGGGCATAACGTAATCAGGCTCTAACACCAATAACTGAGTGAAAAGAGGATGTTTGTGGGCTGCCATGGCCGCCTGAACAAAAGCCTCAAGCAAGCCTTCCAGCGGTGACTCAATCTGGACTATCTGTTTTTCCAGCAAAGCTAGGTTTTTGTGGGCTTCAGTTAAAATGACAGATTGAATCAACTCATCTTTGTCTTTGAAACGTCGATAAAGAGTAGCACGACCGATACCCGCTCTAGATGCTACATCTTCCATGGAAGTCTTACGCAAACCAGATTCTATAAAACACGCTAATGCCGCATCAACAATGCGATTGCGTGTTTTATCCTGTTTTTCATTTCCGCTTTTCGTGGTAAATGACAACTTAGACTGTGTTTTAGTAGCCATGATGTTGGATTCCAGGTTCCTTGAAGCTAACCCTATTATGAGACGTTTTATATTATATGTATCATATATATTAATGTAAACCATGAATTCCTAATCTACACAATTTTATGCTGTAACTTTATAAGCTCGTTATATTTTATTATCGTTATATATCAATTTATTAAATTCAGTATCTCGATTCTATCAGTCTTTTAAAACGGCCTAAAACTAAGCTATAAAAAACTTAAATCCCTTCAATTAAAATAATATTTTGATACTAATTATAATTATCTGTATCATAATTGAAAAGATCACAACATTGAGATCATTAGATCATTAGATCATTAGATCAACGTGATCGATACCCATGTGCTGCAGATCAGAAAAATATAAGCAGGACATACCAGCACAAATTGCAAAGAGGTACACATGAATACAATCGAAACCAGGCCGTCCACCTCACCTCCCCCCTCCACATCTCACTCTAGAGTAAGCAAGGAAGATCTGCGCGAGCAGCTTGAGATAATGCAACAAAAGGTCATTGACCCGATTGTGGGGTTGTATGGACCGGAGTCAATGCTCTGGGAAGTGAATAGACATACCACCGTTTTTTTTGGAGCGGGCCGGGCAAGCTTGTTACAACTCGCTCACCCGTGGGTTGCACAGGGAATTACTCATCATTCGAAAACCCAAACTGATCCTATAGGCCGTTTTCGTCGAACGTTTATCAATGTCTTCAAGATGGTATACGGAGATCTCGATCTGGTACTCGACTCGTCTATTCACGTTCATAATATTCACCGCTCCATCGCCGGTAAACTATCTGAAGGATCTGAGGGTTACAAGGAGGGTTCGTCTTACATGGCGAATCAAGTAGACGCGCTAATTTGGGTACATGCCACCTTGTGGGAAACCTCGGTCAAAATGTTCGAGATATTTAATCGGCAGTTAACCTTAGAAGAAAAAAATCGCTATTACGAAGAAACAAAACTGTTCGCCTATCTATTTGGTATTCCTGACAGCGCCTTACCCCCCAATTGGAACGAATTTCTTGAATACAATCAGACGATGTGGGATTCAGATCATTTGGCGGTAGGAGATGTGGGACGTGAGTTAGCGCACTTTATTTTTAACATAAATAAAGTGCTCTCACCCATGTTAATGTTATTTCCCAAATTACTGCCGTACAAAAACCCACTTTTCAACTTAATTCTCGTCGTAACAAATCCAGCTAACTACGACAGTAATTTGGGAAATCAA
>JAESQG010000514.1 GCA_016765265.1 Pseudomonadales bacterium
ATTGATAGTTGATCAACAGCGTACTGGTGCCACGTTTCAACAAAGGCCGACTAGAGGCCACAACTGCTGCGCAGCTGAGTCTCTAGCGGTCAGCGTTATGTATAGGGGTAGGTAATCGTTGATGAAAGAAAAATTGTATAAGCTTTTATTTGTCGATACCGTAAGATTAAAGGAGAAAGGAAGAAGCTATGCTATTTTTTCCTTTGTAGGTGGAGTATGCCTTCTGTTGGGCGCTGTTGTATTATACTTGTCAGATATTCCTTTCAAGCTTCTAGCCGAGAGCTATGTAGGCATGTCCAGCGATTTACTAGCTAACAGCGATAAAATCGTCGGGGCCGAGATAATATCAGCGACACTTTTGGATGCGGCTGATTTAGCGCTATCAGGAGCGTCGATGGTTTGTTTGCTGTTTGCGGTTATGGGTGTGCTGGTGATTTTGCAAGGGATTTTGTATTACAGATTATATGAAGTGTTTAATGGCAAGACATAACAAGGTACGACTGAAAGACCTACGCACTACGTGCTTCGGCATCAGCGTACTACGTTATGTAATTGGTAAAAATTAATATGATTAAAGGATTAAAATGCACTAATTGTGGTTGCGAGTTTGTTTGGAAAGAAGCCACAAATAAAAAATTTCACGGAATGCAGAATATTTGCAATTGCCCACAGTGTGGCGAGTTGATTATGTCCAATATACCGACGAGTAACTACATTGTTCTTGTATTCTTTGCAGTTGGTTTCTTCGGTTTGGCTTTTTGGTCAATTATATATTCGACAAGTGACGTGACAATTACAATAGCAATAATTGGCGTTACAATTAGTTATCTTATACCTAAATTATTTTTTAAATCTGGTTATTTACTAATGAGCAAGGTAAATGCTAGCGATTAAATTACATAACAAATAAGGATATGTTGCGCTTTAGCCGCAACATATCCTATTGTTGGACGAGCCCGGTTTCAATCTAGGGACTTATTAATAGAAAATATATAATCGGAAGTTATTCGGTAAACGATAAACACAAAGAGAATTGTGTCTTGGATATATTCCCCGGGCGAGCGAACGCCCACCGAGGGAAAGTGTTTTTTAAAAAATAATGTTTCAATGGTTTAGTTCGAACTCCTTTCACCGTGTGAATTGAGTGTTAGATTTTGCGAGATGACTTAACCAGACTTCCAAGCGGGCCGAATAAATTCGGTAATCAACATGGGACTCTTGCACTGAGGGCATTTAAATGCAGGTCTACGTGAGCTCGCCTCAGGCAGCACAACTCTTAATATCCATTGAATTAATTTAAGAGTCTTTTTCGCATTAGAATGTAAAAAACCGTAATCTCGAACTCGCCGGAATCCTTTAGGAAGAACGTGCTGAAGTATAAGCCAAAGAAAATCTTCTCCTTTTACGGTACGAGTTTTGAAAACGTTAGTTTTGCTATCTTTATATCGATAGGTTGCTTCACTACCTGTATCGTCAATGATATTGTTTTCGTTTCCGATTAAGGCAACCTCCGGGAATGATAATATGCACATGAGGATGATAGTCTAATCGTCTTGAGTGTGTATGCAATACAGCGGTACCACCGATATCCGCGCCAAGGTTTTTGTCATTTACACCAAACGTTTTTAAAGTGCTAATAGCACTACTGAATAAAGCCTGATATACCTCCTTCTGGTTGTGCCAAGCGAGTGATCGAAGCTCGAATGGTAAGGTGAACGTGACCATAAAATAATCTACAGGTAGAATCTTTTGATTTTGTCGATCTAACCAACGTGAAGTTTCATGATGTTGGCAGTTATGGCAAGATCGATGTCCACACGAGTGAAATGAATACTCTTCGTGATCACAGCTTTGACATTTCAATTGCATTTTTCCGTAACGTTCAGTTCTGCAAGATAACATGGCTCCCAAAGCCTTTTTCTGATTATGAGTGATGCGACTGTCATATTTAGCGTAAAAGTCCTGTTGGTATTGCTCTATGATAGAAATAAGATTCACGATTACCTCTCTCCATCTAATTTGATGGTGAGACGATCAATCATGGTGTTAATCATTTTCTCGGTATTTTGATTTACAGCTTCGGTGAGCTGAGTGTAAATAGCCGTTGTTTTTGGGCATTCATGACCCATTTGGTGTTGAATGGCTCGAAGATTCAATCCATCTTCTGTTAAATGGGTTCCATAGCAATGCCTTAAGCTGTGAATAGTGACCTCTTTTTTAATGTTGCAGCTTTTAACGATAACTTTAAAAGATTTTTGTAGTCCGCCACGGTTCATATGTGTTTTGGCAAAGCGACGGTCCTCCTGAGTTTTGCCTGCTGGAAATAGTAAATCGGGGTTTCGGTGAGTTTGCCAGTAGGCTCGAAGGGCAAAAAGTGCAGTTTTCGGCAGAATCACAAAACGATCTTTGCGACCCTTGGCTAGGCGTATATGAACACGCATTTTATCTGCGTCTATATCACCAACCTTGAGGTTAAGACCTTCACCGAGTCGAAGGCCCAAGCCGTACACAATTAGGATGTAGGTTTGGTATCGCAGTTCTCGTGTGCCGTTGATTATTTTAGATATCTCTCTGTGATTCAGGATATCGGGTAACTTCTTGGTGATGGGCGGTTTAACTATATTGACCCATTCCCATTGTTGCTTAAGGACATGTTTGTAGAAAAATTGAAGTCCGTTTCTATCGACTTTAACAGTACTCCAAGAATGGCTTTCAACTAGCGAGGAGAAATAGTTCTCCATTTGTTTGCGTGTTATTTGATCGGGGCAACGATCGAAATGTAAAGTGATCCGACGAACCGCTCGTGAGTATGAGTCGATTGTTCTCTCGCTTTTACCTTGACGCTTCAGTGCGTTAAGATGTTGCTTGTAAAGAGACTTGAACCGTTGTTGGTCTTTTTTATTCATGAGATAACTCCTCAGTAGTCGTACCCGGGGTTGGGTACGTGAGGAGAATTATCTATTAAACGGTGGAGTTGGTTTCTGCCGCATAGCGGCTTCGTCCAACAAGCGACTGTGATCCAAATCAACCCTGCAAATAATTAATTTATACCGTTTGCCACTCGGTGTTATTGCGAACCATGGTGTTCAAAATGGTTATCATTTTCCGCATGCAGGCGGTTAGGGCGACTTTCTTATGTTTACCTTGCGCAACTAGGTTTTCGTAGAATTTCTTCATGACGAGGTTGTGTTGAATAGAGGATAGCATGGCCATGTATAATACTGTTCGTATCGGTGCTCTACCGCCACGAATACGGCGTTTTCCTTTCATGTAACCACTATCACGATTAAATGGAGCGTGTCGCCACACACCATTCGACTGTCCGAGTTGAAAGTAGATTCAGCATGACTCCCTGGCTTGTTAACGGGCTAGACTTTGTCTGCGCCGGGCCAGCATCGGGCTGTCATGCTGAAAACCTGTTGCTGCAGGTATGGGCCTCACTATATCGCTTTAACAATAGTACTGAAACATTGCTTTTTTAATCATACAAGGCTAGGCAGAGCGACGTGCAATAAATTACACGCACCTGTTTGCTGCGTTATATTTACTAGAGGATAAGCATGGAAGTAATTTTCGATCTAGTTTCAATTGTCGTACCTCCAGTAGTGATACTGGCTTTTTCTTATATGTACTTTGGAGGTAGAAGACTTAACTCTGCTGAGCTAGGTGTTAATCCATTATTTCAAGAACAATGTGGTGGCAGGTTTGACAATTTTAATTTGACAGTCCCGTTTGTGCGTCACTCTATCTACGAGGATTTTGTAGTTTTCGCATATGGAAAAACATGCCATGTAGTTAGGTATAGTGATATCACTAGGGTCGAAGAAAAACAGCACTTATTTTCTTCGGGACTTGAATACTATCGCAAGATTGGTAGCCCACCTTATAAGCTTATTATTTGGTCCAGGTCTCCCCAAGAAGTTATAAAATTCTCAAAGATAAGGGTGTAAGTGTTGCTTCTTAGATATAAGGCTACCGAGAATATAACATGGTGAGGCTGACGGTTGCTGCGCACCGCAGCTCAAGATGTTGAAGCGATTAAGAGCACTAGAGAATGCTGTTTAGTAAAATCAAAAAAGGATTATGGGTTTTCCCAGTTGACGGTGGCGTAGAGAATTTAGGTAGTGTTGTTTTGGGAGAGTGAAGGATTCCCGTTAGTCGGTTTATTAAAGATTGGCTTCGTAGAGTAGGGATTTAAATTTTAGTGGTTGTGCTCGCTTGGGGTCTCGGTGAAAACATCCGGGTAGAGGGCGGCTAAAAACAACTTTGAGCTTGGTGCCGGTAATAGCATTGATAATTGATCAACAGAGTACTGATGTCACGTTTCAACAAAAGCCGACTAAGAGGCCACATCTGCTGCGCAGCTGAGTCTCTAGCGGTCAGCGTTGGAATATACCTACTTTGGAGTTCTGCCAAGCTGCCTTGCTTAATCTAGCGTGTGATTGCTCTGGAAGAACAGTAGATTACTAGGTCAAAATATAGAAAATACCCGAAAACGAATGAATCACCTTTCACAATTAAATGACAGTTAGGAAGAGTAATGAGAGCGAGTAGTAATATAATATCAATATTCTTTAGCGTCTTACTGGCTTCCTGCGGTGGTGAGGAAAGTGAAGATGTAAGTCAGACACTGGCAGGAACTTGGTCAAGCGGGTGTGAAACGTCTACATATGGGGGCGAGTCATCTCCAATAAATCAAGGACTGTGTGAGCTAGTTGACAGTGAAGATATCTGTGAGGTTTTTAGAGACACTTATTACACAACGGATAGGATATTTAATGGAAATACGTTTCAGCAAACCTATATTCAATACTCTAGTGAAGATTGTAGTAGTGCAATGGCTAATGTTGTAACGGGTGGTGTCTACAGTTTACTTGGAAATATTAATAGCGAAAGTGGTGTATCTGTAAGAATAATCGAGTTTCAGATCGATACGTTTATTTCATCAGACCCCGTTTTTTCACCAAGTGGCATCGCTTTTCTGGCGGACTCTCGCCAGGCATATACTTTTTCTAATGACCAGCTGTACTTCGGAGATATTGAGCTGATTGATGATGTTGAATTAGCAAAGATAAATTTTGAAATACCTTATGTAAAACAGTTTTAAAATCAGATGATAGTTGGCTATGAACGAACTGGGCATTAGTCTCGGCTAGGCCGCCAGATCAATTTTGTTAGGGGGGAGGGTATTTCGCAATGCGTTTAGCAAGTCGGTTAACTATTCAACAAAGCCCAGCAGTGCGATTGTTTTTTCATTACGCCTGCGGCTTCATTATAAACCAACGCCTGTGGGCGACGTTCTGCTACCAAATAGTTTCGAGCATATCGCTTTCTCGTAGATTTTCATCAGCCGTAACTAGCTGAGTATTTAGAATTATGGATGTGGCGGCAATGATTCGGTCAGCGGGATCTTTGTTGATCTCAGAGCCGAAATTGACAGATAGCTCTGCGATTTCGGGAGAGATTGATTGAACGGAGATATTTCTGGACTGAAGAAATAGGTTTAAAAAATTGGCGGCGGTTGTATCTACCTCTAACCGACGCCTTTTGATTAGCATTGATATTTCCCAAAGTGAAATGTCTGAGATTATTAATGCATGATGCTTGTCGGCGTTTTCAATTGCTTTCGTAGCTTTTTGAGTAAGCTTAGAAGGTTCAAGAGCGTCCCAAATGATTGCACAGGTATCCATTAAAATCATGATAAAGCATCCCAATCAGAATCTGTTGGGGTGGTTACATCATGAATTTTGGCAGTTGACGCGAGAGAGTGTAATTGCTGTTTGGCTGTTTCTCTTTGATTAACAGGGGGAGTGATAGTTGCCAACAATTTGCCGTTCGACGTGACAGAAATTTGCTCTCCGGTATTAGCTTTCTCTAGATATTTTAGTAGGTTAGCCCTGAAATCGCTGATGTTGATGTTGATAGTTTGCATGACGAGCACCAAATAGGGTTGTACAATGTATTTGTACAAGTATACAGATAAAAGCAGAACAATGCCATTCTAGAGACACACTTCGTGCGCTCAAGATGGAAGTGTTAATTGCTCTCTAGACGTTATAACGTTATAACGCTATAATGACATAACGTTAAAGGAGATCCTTATGAGTAATTTGTCCAAGCGTTCAACGATTTACTTTGAACCCGCTATACATCAAGCACTTAAGCTTAAGTCAGCATCATCTCATCTCTCTGTTTCGGAACTTGTAGACGAAGCGGTCCGTCTACTTATGAGTGAAGACCAAGAAGATCTGGCAGCATTTTCAGAGAGGGCTGATGAAAAGGAAATCAGTTATGAAGCTTTACTTAATGACTTGAAGAAACATGGCAAAATATAAGATCACCTTCAAGAAATCTGTTGCTAAAGATTTGCGTGACATTCCTAAAAAGGATGTTAGTCGTATTCTAAAAAGAATTGAAGCCCTGGCTGAGGAACCGCGAGCAGAGGGATGTATCAAACTTTCAGCTCAAGAGCGTTATCGTGTAAGGCAAGGACTGTATCGAATAGTGTATGAAATTAGAGAAGAGGTGTTAATTGTACATGTTGTCAAGGTGGGTCATCGCTCAAGTGTTTATAAAAACAATTAACAAAGGCGTGCAGCGTATTAACTTGCAATTGGCTGTAAAGCGCCAATCACAAGTCAAACGCTGACACCGATGTTATGATTGTGAGGTATATAAATTGAGAGGGATAATTAAATGAGAGTGCCAAGCAAAGCTAAGGCAATCAAG
>JAESQG010000515.1 GCA_016765265.1 Pseudomonadales bacterium
ATGACCGATATGCAGGACCGTTCCCATGATTTTGTGCTCCAGCTCGGCGATTTCGTCAGCCGCGGGACCCCGAAGAATTACTATTTAAACGCGTCATCGCCTTAGATATCTCTGAAAAAATGCTCAATCAAGCTCAGGCTTTTTCAACCAAAGAGAACTTACACAATATAGAATTTATTTTGGGTGATACCCAAAAGGCAGCCAACGACGGCATCTGCGTAGACCACATCGCCTGCAATATGGTGTTGCATCACGTGCCCTCCCCTGCCGACGTTTTTCACGATTGCACCTCTCTTCTTGAAGTAGGAGGCACCATCGTAATAACCGATCTATGTCGTCACGACCAGAGCTGGGCTAAAGACAGCTGCGGAGACTCATGGCTAGGCTTCGATCCCGAAGAGCTAAGCGAATGGGCCAATGATGCGGGTCTAATAGATCAAGAAAGTTTGTACTTGGGGCTTAGAAATGGCTTTCAAATACAAGTCCGTCGCTTTGACAAAGTAGCAAGCTAACTAAACAACTTAATAACTTAATAACTTAATAATTAACAAGCAAACCCAGTAGATTAAAACACAGATCAACAAACGATTTTGTTTATCATTAAACCTTAAAAAGGACCAACAGAATGAGCGATTATTCTTTATTTACCTCTGAATCAGTTTCCGAAGGCCATCCTGACAAAATGGCAGATCAAATTTCTGATGCCATTCTTGATGCCATTATTGCGGACGACCCCAACTCGCGTGTTGCAGTAGAAACAATGGTGAAGACAGGCATGGTTATTATTGCCGGAGAGGTGCGTACCAACACTTATGTTGACCTCGAAGCTATCGTGCGTGAAGTCGTGCTTGATATTGGCTACAACAGCAGTGAAGTAGGCTTCGACGGTGCTTCCTGCGCAATTCTAAACGCCATCGGAAAACAATCTTCCGATATCGCCATGGGTGTTGATGAGGGCGACAAAAAAGCACTGGGCGCAGGAGACCAAGGTTTGATGTTTGGTTACGCCACCAATGAAACAGATGTGCTTATGCCTGCTCCCATATTCTATTCACATCTTTTGGTTGCGCGCCAAGCCGAAGTGAGAAAAAGCGGCTCTTTTGATTGGCTAAGACCTGATGCCAAGAGCCAGGTGACTCTACGCTATGAAAACGGCAAACCTGTTGCTGTTGACGCGGTTGTGTTATCAACTCAACACAGCCCTGACATCAATCACGCTGATCTTTGTGATGCTGTTTTAGAGCATATTATAAAGCCTATTTTACCGGCTGAATGGCTGCATGCGGATACTCGATATCATATCAATCCAACTGGCCAATTTATTATAGGTGGGCCCGTGGGAGATTGCGGCCTCACTGGTCGCAAGATTATCGTCGACACTTATGGTGGTATGGCCAGACACGGTGGTGGTGCATTCTCAGGAAAAGACCCCTCTAAAGTGGATCGTTCTGCCGCCTATGCCGTTCGCTACGTGGCTAAAAATATTGTTGCAGCGGGACTGGCTGATCGTTGTGAGATCCAAATCTCCTATGCCATCGGAGTGGCTGAACCTACTTCCATAAGCATCGAGACTTTCGGCACCGGCACCATTGATGATGCAAAAATTGCTGACATTGTCCGCGAGCACTTTGACCTTCGTCCCGGTGGCCTTATAGAAATGCTGGATCTGCGTCGCCCAATATATCGTGAGACTGCTGCCTATGGCCACTTTGGTCGAACCGGCCCCAATTTCACCTGGGAGAAAACAGATAAGGTTGCTGCCATTAAAGCAAGCGCGGGCCTATAACGAATTTCGATGGCCGAAATAAAACTGAACAAAAAGGAAAGACAATGAGTGATTACAAAGTAGCAGATATCAGTTTGGCCGAATGGGGCCGACAAGAAATCGAAATTGCAGAAACTGAGATGCCTGCACTAATGGCCCTGAGGAAAAAATACGCCGCTTCCAAGCCATTAGCAGACGCGAAAATCATGGGCTGTATTCACATGACCATCCAGACCGCAGTGTTAATCGAAACCTTAGTGGATTTGGGTGCCGATGTACGCTGGTCCTCATGCAATATTTTCTCCACTCAAGACCACGCTGCTGCCGCTATTGCTGCAGCAGGCGTTCCGGTCTTCGCCTGGAAAGGTGAGACCGATGAAGAATTTTGGTGGTGTATAGAACAGACTATTGTTAAAGGTGATTCGGTTTGGGAATCCAACATGGTACTTGACGACGGCGGTGACCTGACTCAAATACTGCATGAGAAATACCCCCAAGTATTGGATAACATTCACGGCATCTCCGAAGAGACCACGACCGGTGTGCATCGCTTATTGGAGATGCTGGAAGAAGGCTCATTGAAGGTACCCGCCATTAACGTCAATGACTCCGTCACCAAGTCGAAGAATGACAACAAATACGGTTGCCGTCATAGTTTGAACGATGCCATCAAGCGGGGTACTGACCACCTATTGGCAGGGAAGAAGGCACTTGTTATAGGCTACGGTGATGTAGGCAAAGGTTCCGCTGCGTCACTGCGTCAAGAAGGCATGATTGTGCGTGTCACGGAAATTGATCCTATTTGCGCTATGCAGGCTTGTATGGACGGCTTCGAAGTGGTCTCACCGTATATCGATGGCGTTAACACGGGCGCTCTGGATTGCATCAACACCAGTATACTCGGTGCCACTGACCTTGTGGTTACCTGTACGGGTAACGTTGATGTTTGTGATAAGAACATGCTGCAAGCCCTAAAAAATGGGGCTGTCGTATGTAACATTGGTCACTTCGATAGTGAAATAGATACTGCATTTATGCGCGACAAGTGGGAATGGGTAGAGGTGAAGCCTCAAGTGCATAAAATTTGCCGCTCCACGAAAGCCAATGATCACTTGCTTCTTCTCTCGGAAGGTCGATTAGTTAACCTAGGTAATGCAACAGGCCATCCGTCACGCATCATGGATGGCTCTTTTGCAAACCAGGTGCTTGCTCAAATACTTTTATGGGATAAGAAGTTTGGTGATTTACCAGCAGGTGAAAAGTCCAAATCATTATACGTAGAAGTATTACCAAAGAAATTAGACGAAGAAGTGGCAGCAGATACGGTGGCAGGCTTTTCTGGCGTCGTCACTAAAATGACGAAACAACAAGCCGACTACATTAAAGTACCGGTTGATGGCCCGTTTAAGCCTGAAAGCTATAAATATTAAATGCTGCAAATCTACTAATACCAAATGTACTAGCAACTAAATGTACAAGTAACTAAGTGTATTAATAAAAACGAAACCAACCAAGACCCTCTTCTGCTTCTTTTTTTGCAAGCAAGAGGGTCTTTATCTACAGAAATGGAACCACGATCATGAGTGATCAAAAACTTCGATTTAGCTTTGAGTTTTTTCCACCAAAAACCGATGCAGGTTTGGAAAAATTTAGAGTTGTTCGCTCAGAACTAGCACAGTTAAAACCTGAGTTCTTCTCCGTTACC
>JAESQG010000516.1 GCA_016765265.1 Pseudomonadales bacterium
CAATAGGCAGCGCGTGTTTTCTCAATAGTGCTATGGGTGGTTTTTGTGTCTCTTTTAAGAAGTAGAACGCTCCCGGTAATAATACCGCAATAGTCTGACTCTTTTTTAAAGCAACAACATCGCGTTCCTCAGTAAATTCCAAATGATCTACAGATAAGGCATTATATTTTGCAGCCAAAGGTGATGCCCCGCTATTAGAAAGCTGATCACCGTGCATTTTTACCCTTAAACCATGATGAACTGCTGCCTGAAAGACTCGTTCACTCTGACTAACATTAAACGCAATGTTTTCACAAAATACATCGACGCTGCTCGCCAACGACAAGCGAGCCACTTCAGGTATCATTTCACTACAAACCAGTCCGATATACTCCTCTGTCTTGCCCTTGTATTCTGGAGGAATAGCATGTGCTCCCAGGAATGTGGCCATCACTGTTTGCGGACCTTTTTCATCTAGCTGTCGGGCTACTCGTAATATTTTTAATTCATTTTCTGTATCCAGACCATAGCCGGATTTTATTTCAATGGTAGTGACGCCTTCTCTAAAAAAACCCAGCGCCCGTTTCTTCGCTTGCTCGTACAACTGCTCGAAACTGGCACTTCGCGTGGCCGTTACGGTAGAATTGATACCACCGCCTTGTCGCGCAATGGTTTCGTAGCTGACGCCCTGTTGTCTTTGTTGATGTTCCGCTGAACGGTCGCCTGCAAATATCAAATGGGTGTGGCAATCAATCAGTCCGGGTGTGATCCATTTTCGCTTCTTGCCAGTATCTTTAGCTAGATGAACTACGGTTTTCTCTTTATCAAACGGGGGCAAATCATCCGCTTTGCCGATCCACGCTATGCTATCGCCCACAGTAGCAATTGCTCCATCCTCAATGCAGCCTGTGGGTGATGAGCCTTCAAGGGGTTCCATGGTAGCAATATTGACGTCCAGCCACAGATGATCCCATACTTTATTATTTCTGTTTGAATGTTCAGTTTCGTCGCTCATGTGTTCGGCCTCCATTGTAAAAGACCCTCGATCAGTTTTTTTAATAGCTCTTGTAGTCGCTCCGCTTTAACGGCATCGTATTCAAACTGCGGGTGATCAAGCGTCGCCTCTTCACTAAGATAGTTGCGTTGTATTAGCTCTAATTGAAAGCTATGGATTTGGTTTTTTGGATTGCCATAGTGCCGAGTAATATAACCACCTTTAAATCTTTGGTTTGAAACGAGTTGATATTTTTTATCTTGCGACAATAATCGTAAAATCATTTTCTCCATCACAGGGCTGCAACTCTGACCACTGTGTGTCCCGATATTCAGATCGGGCAACTCTCCTTCAAACAGCAAGGGCAACTCGGTGAGAATGGAATGCGCTTCAAATAAAATGACAAAGCCCTGCCGCCGTTTAATCTCTTCTAACTTCTCTTTTAGGCATTGATGATAGGGTTGCCAATACTGGTCAACTCTTTCAGCTATCTCTACTTCACTCGGCTCTTTACCTTGACGATAAATAGGTTCGCCGGTAAACGTGTGGGAAGGAACCAGTGTGGTAGTTTTCGATCCTGGGTACAAGTCCTCACCCCCAGGCACACGGTTCAGATCAATAACGTAACGGGAATAATTCGGTTTTATAAAATGAGCACCCAAGCCTTGAGCAAAACCATATAGACGATCGAGATGCCAATCTGTATCGGGGATCGATAAACCGGTGGCCGTCATCCCCACCGATATGGACTCAGGAATACGTGTTCCCATATGCGGAATACTAATCAGCAGCGGCGTGTCGCCCTGGACAAATTCTACACTGTTCATTTCCAGACCTTTGATGCCAACAAAAGTTTTATTCTCATCTAAACTAAGATAGTCCACCCCCAGGATATCTTCACTGCACATTGGGATGATACCGCTCATGAAGACAGACTCTCGAAATAATCCCTCTCGCAATATCAAGGCCCCCCGAGGGACCACGCTAACGGCAAAATCCTGGCTCACCGAAGCCCCGCTACGGATGCTGATGAACAACCTTGATGCAGAAGTGGCTGAAAACCCCCATGAGTTGGTTGTCTATGGTGGGATAGGTCGCGCCGCTAGGAACTGGGCATGCTATGACGCCATCATTCAATCCTTACGAGATTTAGAGCTGGATGAAACGCTGCTGATCCAGTCAGGCAAGCCCGTCGGTATACTTAAAACCCATCACAATGCGCCCCGGGTGTTGATTGCGAATTCTAATTTGGTTCCCCACTGGGCTGATTGGCAACATTTTAACGAACTAGATCAAAAGGGTTTAATGATGTACGGCCAGATGACCGCCGGATCATGGATTTATATCGGTAGTCAAGGCATTGTACAAGGCACCTACGAAACCTTCGTTGCTATTGGGGTAAAACATTTTCAAGGTGATCTAAAAGGAAAATGGATTTTAACCGGTGGCTTAGGGGGCATGGGTGGCGCTCAACCCCTAGCCGCCACCATGGCCGGTGCATCAATGTTGGCGGTAGAAGTTGATGCAGAGCGCATTAAGAAAAGATTGGCCAGTGGTTACCTGGATGAAATGGTCACCGACCTTGATACTGCATTGGAAAAAATAAAACAGGCTACCCAACAGGGTCAAACACTTTCCGTGGGCTTGCTCGGTAACGCAGCTGAAGTATTTCCTGAGTTGATAAAACGCGGTATCAAACCGGATGTGGTGACCGACCAAACCAGCGCCCACGATCCCCTCAATGGCTACCTGCCAAAAGGCTGGACGCTAGAATACGCTAAAGAAGTGCGCCAAACATCACCCGAGAAAGTAGTCGATGCGGCAAAAGAATCCATGGCAATACAAGTACAAGCCATGCTGGCTTTTCATCAACAGGGGATTGCCACTCTCGACTATGGTAATAACATTCGCCAAATGGCGCTAGAGAAAGGCGTTAGCAACGCTTTCGACTTTCCCGGTTTTGTACCTGCGTATATTCGAGATTTATTTTGCCGTGGTATCGGCCCGTTTCGCTGGGTGGCTCTGTCAGGCGACCCAGAAGATATCTATAAGACTGACGCCAAAATGAAAGCGCTTATCCCCAACAACAAACCCCTACATCACTGGCTAGATATGGCCGCAGAGAAAATTAAATTCCAGGGTTTGCCGTCGAGGATATGCTGGATAGGGCTAGGTGATCGTGCCCGCATCGGCGTCGCTTTTAATGAGATGGTGAAAAGCGGTGAGCTAAAAGCGCCTATTGTTATTGGCCGAGATCACCTTGATTCCGGTTCGGTAGCCAGCCCCAATAGAGAAACAGAGGGCATGTTAGACGGCTCCGACGCAGTATCCGATTGGCCTTTATTAAATGCTTTATTGAATACCGCCAGCGGGGCTACTTGGGTAAGCTTCCATCACGGAGGTGGTGTGGGTATGGGATTTTCGCAACACGCGGGAATGGTGATCGTCGCCGACGGTACAGACGATGCGAAACGCCGACTGGAAACAGTGCTCAGCAATGATCCCGCTACGGGGGTCATGCGACACGTTGACGCCGGATATGATATCGCTAAAGCCTGTGCAAAGGAAAACGATCTCAACCTTCCCATGGAAAAATAATCACAGCAAACTAATCACAGAAAAATCAAATATGACAAACGGGTCTTCAAGCAATAAAAAATACATCCTACAGGCCGGTAAACTAAGCCTCAAAGACTTGAGAGAATTTTACTCCCAAGGTGTGCAACTTGTACTGGAGTCTAAGGCACAACAAGCGATAGCGCGCTCCTGCCAAACATTACAATCCTTACTCGCCACCAACAAACCCATCTATGGCATCAACACCGGGTTTGGTTTGTTAGCGCAACAACAAATACCCTCTCATAAATTAGAAGAGTTACAAACTAAATTAGTCCTCTCTCACGCTGCCGGTGTCGGCCCACTTTTGAGCGATGAGATCGTCCGCCTAATCATGATTCTAAAAGTTAATGCGCTAGCACAAGGATACTCCGCTGTACGGTTGGACGTGATCGAAATGCTATTATTTTTTTTAGCACACGATATCTATCCCTGTATTCCCAGCAAAGGTTCTGTGGGAGCTAGCGGCGATTTAGCACCGCTAGCACATATGTCACTACCCTTAATTGGCCATGGGCAGGTAAGGCTTAATGGAGAAATACAAGATACCGCCGGCGCGCTGACACACTACGGCCTGCAACCACTGACACTGGGACCGAAGGAAGGCTTAGCACTATTGAACGGCACTCAAGTGTCAACCGCCATCGCCCTGGCCGCTTGTTTCAATATTGAAAATATTTTTAGTAGCGCAGTGGTATTTGGTGCCATGTCGGTGGATGCGGCGCGCGGTAGTGATTCGCCCTTTGACCAACGCATTCATCAATTGCGAGGCCACTCCTCCCAAACGGAAGTAGCTCGCACTTATCGAGACTTGTTGAAAGGCAGTGCCATTCGCGCATCACATATACATTGCAAACGGGTTCAAGACCCCTATTCCTTGCGCTGCCAACCTCAAGTGATGGGCGCTTGTTTGGATCAATTACGATTTGCCGCAAGTCGTTTGGAGATCGAAAGTAATGGTGTCACCGATAATCCCCTTATTTTTTCGGATACCGGCGAGATTTTATCTGGCGGGAATTTTCATGCTGAACCCGTTGCCATGGCAGCAGATATGTTAGCCATTGTGATCGCTGAAATTGGGGCTCTTTCCGAAAGGAGAATTGCGCTACTTGTTGATCATAATTTAAGTGATTTACCGCCCTTTCTGGTGGACAATTGCGGGCTCAATTCTGGCTTTATGATTCCGCAAGTCACCGCTGCGGCATTAGTAAGCGAGAATAAATCCCTCGCCCATCCTGCTTCTGTGGATAGCTTGCCCACCTCAGCAAACCAGGAGGATCACGTTAGTATGGCCACTTTTGCCGCTCGGCGATTATTAGATATGAGTGAGAATACGGCCTATATTATCGCAATCGAAGCCCTGGCCGCGTGTCAGGGAGTAGAACTGCGCAAGCCGCTAACGACCTCTAAACCTCTACAAAAAGCGATGTCTATCATAAGAGAAAAAGTGCCGTTTTATCAAGAGGATAGACAACATTCATTGGATATAGAGGAGACGAGAGGCTTGGTGAAAGATGGTGAATTCAATCCGTTCATGTCTGCTGGGATGATGCTGTCTTTTGCCTAGATACTATGATGAGTGGGCTAGAAACTATATGGGTGGGTTTTCGGTTAGCCGTTTTTTGTTTTTGCCTGCAGCCAACTGACGGGAAATCTCTTTTTTCCACTGGGGTAAGGTGAGATCGTTGAGCTTCTTTTCCACAATGAATGACATAGAAGATTTTGTTTTTTTGGGACCTTGCTGTGTTCTTACAAATGATAAATATCCAATAAGGCATGAGAAGCGCGCTGAGTTGAAAGGA
>JAESQG010000517.1 GCA_016765265.1 Pseudomonadales bacterium
ACACCCAACCGCGAGGCGAGCTCGTTGGTTTCTAACTCCAGTGGCTGCTCATGACCCTCAATAAAAGCCAATACCTGCGCTGAAAAATCATTAGCATTTTGTAAGTTCTTAAGCTTAAGTAATACGGCTTCAATTACCTGTTCATGGAACTCTTTTGAGCGAGATTTTATATTATGCTGACCTTTGGAATAACTAAATCGAAGCGCGTTAACAGGACTCCCTGGGCTAACGGGTACACCAAAACGATCTTTATATCTCTCGATATTTCCCTGAGATATTCGGTGCATAAAACTGATGCTTTGTACTTCGTACTCCGACTGTTTCACTCTTTGACAAATTTCCTGAAAAAGTGAAAATATTGCGTCGGCAATCATCGCTGACTCGCTCTCCTCCAGCAATCCCGCCACCTTGTCCCTGATGTAAGCCACGGCGCCAGTCTCAGTTCTAATACACGAGAATACAGAAATGGGATTGATAGAATTTATCAGACTCACAACGAACGGTAATACTTCGTCGATACCACTGGCTGTCTGTAATAAAAGTTCAAAATCGTAGAGAAAATCGAAGGAGAAGGATTTGCCGAAACTTAAGCCTACCGCATCATCATTGGTATGGGATCTAAAAATACTTAAGAGGGCCTGAAACTGAACCACGTTGATATACTGATTTTCGATATCAGAAATATCAAAGTCATCGCCAACAATAGCCAACCCCTCGCGAGGATCAATGGCTAGTTCCCGATAATAGCGACTAAAAGCCGGCAGTATAATCATCGGTATACGAAACTCGTCTCTTCGAATAGTATCTACCATAATGATTTTTATTTTTGTTTCTTAGGGAACACATTCGAAATCGCAACGCCGTCATTCTAGTGGCACAATCAGAATTACAGCACTCAGATTCCCCCTTAACACTTCAACAAATAAAGCGTATGACGCGTTAGCATCTTAGCACTTGCATCGGGTATCAAATACTGCACATACATACATGAGACTATAGAAATAGGGAGTGCATCAAGTCCTACGCTTAACCTGATTATACAACGACTTACATTAGAATCTATTTGCTAATTCGTCTATCAAATCAACCTAGCCTGTTGCACTTACGAGTTGAAAGTAGGTGTTCGCCCAGGGTCCAACGTGAATTAATTACTGCCTACCTACTCTTTGAAAAATGACATAAAAAAGTGGCACGAAAAATATTCCAATAAAGGTTGCTGCTAGCATACCGCCCATCACACTAATACCAATCGCATTTTGGCTCGCAGATCCTGCACCGTTCGCTAGGGCCAACGGAGTAACGCCAAGAATAAATGCAATAGAGGTCATAATGATAGGGCGGAATCGTTGTTTTGCCGCCATAATGGTGGCCTCTCGTAAACCGTGTCCTTGTCTATGCAGATTATTCGCAAACTCCACTATCAATATGGCATTTTTCGCCGCCAAGCCCATCGTAGTCAACAATCCCACTTGGAAATAGACATCATTATTTAAACTACAAAGTGTGGTAGCCAGTGTTGAACCGAGTAACCCAATAGGGACAACTAGCATCACGGAAAAAGGCACCGACCAACTTTCGTATAACGCGGCTAAACACAGAAACACCATTAGCGCTGACAAGGTATATAGTAAGGGTGTTTGCGTGCCGCTCTGACGCTCCTCATAAGATAAACCTACCCATTCCACTGCAAATCCATCACCTAATGTATCTACCATTTTCTCAATTTCTTTCATAGCTTCACCGGTACTCACACCCGGCGCTGTCGCCCCCTGAATATTAACAGAGCTGTTTCCGTTAAATCGTTCCAATTTTGGGGATCCGAAAACCCAACTCGTGGTAGAGAAGCTCTCGAAGGAAACCATATCACCTCGATTATTTCGAACAGTCCAGTCGCTAATATTATCTGGCATCATGCGATAGGGCGCATCTGCCTGGAGGAATACTTTTTTAATTCGTCCTTTATCTAAAAAATCATTTACGTATGCGGAGCCCCAAGCAGTCTGCAACGTTTGATTTATATCAGCGATAGAAATGCCCAAGGCACTTGCTTTTTCATGATCAATATCGACAACAAATTGCTGAACATCGTTTAGTCCGTTAGGCCGAACTCGTTCAAGTTTAGGATTCTGCGCGGCCATACCTAATAACTTATTACGTGCCTGCATTAACGCCTCATGCCCTTGACCATTACGATCGACCAACTGCATATCAAATCCCGATGTATTACCAAGCTCACGAATCGGCGGTGGATAAAAAGCAAAAGCCCGCGCATCGTTCAGAGATTGAAAAACCCCCATCATCCTATCCGCTAATGCAAACACAGACTGATCAGGGTCTGTCCGCTGATCCCAATCTTGCAGTCCAATAAATCCCATCCCTACATTTTGTGCTCGACCGGCAAAGCTAAACCCCGTCACCATAAACAGGTGATCAATCGCGTCGCCTTCTTGTTCTAACGTTTGGGCTTCAATATTTTTAACCGTTTTAAGGGTACGTTCTAGCGTCGCACCCGGAGGCGCGTTGACCATTAGAAACATAATACCCTGATCTTCTTTCGGCAAAAATGCACTAGGTAAAGACGAAAACAACCACATTAGCCCCCCTACTAAAATAATATAGACCCCCACAAAACGCGTTGATCGCGTTATCATATAGTCAGCACCACCTACAAACGTATCTCGACTTTTATTAAAATATCGATTGAACCATCCAAAGAACCCCGTTGCCGCCTCCTTATGTCCTTTTTCCACGGGCTTTAATAACGTCGCACACAGCGATGGTGATAATACTATTGCCACTAAAACCGACAATGCCATAGCAGATACAATAGTTAAGGAAAATTGGCGATAAATCGCGCCGGTAGAACCGGGGAAAAATGCCATCGGCACAAACACCGCAGACAAAACCAATGCTATACCCACTAGTGCACCAGTAATCTGCGTCATGGATTTGCGAGTGGCTTCTCTTGGAGGAAGCCCCTCTTCTGCCATAATGCGTTCCACATTTTCAACAACAACAATAGCGTCATCCACTAACAACCCGATGGCCAATACCATTGCAAACATTGTCAACACATTGATGGAAAAACCAAATGCCGATAACATCGCAAATGTGCCGAGCAGCACTACCGGTACCGCTATGCTGGGTATTAGTGTCGCTCTGAAATTTTGCAAAAACAAATACATCACCACAAAGACTAGTCCGATAGCTTCCGCCAAGGTGATTATCACTTCTCTTATGGACAGTTTTACAAAAGGCGTAGTATCAAAGGGATAGCCAACTCGCACGTCCTTGGGCAAATCTTTCGACAGTTCTGCAATACGTTTCTTAACGCCAGCAGCAGTTTTCAGGGCATTGGCTCCCGACGCCAGGGTAATGGCAAGCCCAGCGGCAGGTCTTCCACTATAGCTTGCAGTACCAGTATAGGTTCGCGCACCCATTTCCAATCGCGCTACATCACGCAGCCGTAATTGCGAACCGTCCGAATTCACTCTTAATATAATTCTTTCAAAATCTTCTACCGTTTGTAGCCTTGACTGGGCGGTGATTGAGGCATTGACCTGTTGCCCCTTGACAGAAGGTAGCCCTCCGAGCTGCCCTGCAGATACATCTGTGTTCTGCGCCTGTACTGCGCGCCTTACATCCATCACCGTCATATTATAGCTCTGTAGCTTGTTTGGGTTTAACCAAATACGCATTGCGTGAGGCTCGCCAAAAACAATTACATTGCCCACGCCATCAACCCGCGCCACCGCATCACTAACTTTAGACGTCAGTAAATCACCCAAATCAAGCTGGGTAATACTCCCCCCTTCAGAATAAAATCCAGCGACCAGCAGGAAACTACTATTTGATTTAGTAACCGTCACACCTTGCTGTTGAACTGCCTGCGGAAGAAGTTGCATTACGGACTGCAAGCTGTTTTGCACTTGTACTTGCGCAATATCGATATCCGCTTCAGGCTCAAACGTAACGGTAATAGTGGATAGCCCCGCGGAATTGCTATCAGAAAAAAAGTACCGCATATTGTCGATACCCGTTAAGCTTTGTTCGATCACTTGGGTGACACTATTTTCTATAGTCTGAGCAGACGCACCTGGATACATAGTATTGATAGAGACTGACGGTGGCGCAATATTGGGATACTGTTCTACAGGCAGGTTAAATAAAGACAGCACCCCCGCCAACATGATGACGATGGCAATAACCCAGGCGAAAACGGGACGATCAATAAAAAAATGGGCCATGATCTCTTCCCGTTAATTCGTTTGGTTAATCGGAATTACTGTCATACCAGGCTCCAGCCGTATCATACCATCGGTAACAATCACATCACCCGGATTCAGACCCGACCCCGCCACCCACTGATCACCATGGGCACGCTCCTCCCTAAAGGGAATGGAGCTTACTTTATTGCCTTCGCCAACTACCCAAACGGTTAAATCGCCATTTGCCATTCGTTGAGTTACTTTTTGGGGGAGTAATAGTACATTGTTCAGCTCTAGTTGTAGCGCGGCCCGCACATAGAGGCCAGGCAGTAAGGCTACTTTTTTATTGGGAAATTGCGCACGCAGTTGCACTGAGCTAGTCGTCGGATCAACCGTCACCTCATAAAACTTTAATACACCTGAATGAGTCGGTTCTTTTCCCTCACC
>JAESQG010000518.1 GCA_016765265.1 Pseudomonadales bacterium
CCTTCCGGTGCGGTGACGGGGAATACGGCTGCAACGGGGCCGTCTTTATTGCGGGCTAGATATGCGGTGAAACTTGTCTTATTGCCTAGGTGGCCAGCCTCAATTAGTTTGGTCTCTGCCAGCATGTTATTGCTATGGCTGTCCCTGGGGACGACTTCAAAGAGTGCTTTTTCCAGGGCTGCAATTCTATTCAGTTCAATTTTTTCTTTGGTGATGTGAAATGTGGCTACACATAAACCGGTGGCCATGATAGCGAAAAGGGCAAGACGAATGCTGTCTTTTGAAATAGCATTAACTAGCATGATTAGCGTCCTCCTTTTTGATGGCGACGCCCGTGGCCATAGGTGCGAGGTTGGATGTAGTAATCAATGGTAGGAGCGCACAAATTCATGAGTAGCACGGCAAATGCCACCGCGTCTGGATAGCCACCCCATACTCGAATAATGTAAATTAAAGTGCCAATACCAAAGCCATAAATAATACGCCCCATATTGCTGGTGGCTGCACTGACGGGGTCTGTCGCGATAAAAAATGCCCCTAGCATCGTACCGCCACTTAAAAGGTGAAAACTCGCGGGCCCATAAGCGTCTTTAAACCAGTGAGAGACAATAGCAAATAAAAATAGACTAGCGAGAAAGCCTGCAGGAATATGCCAAGTAATAATTTTGCGAGCTAATAGATATAAGCCCCCCACCAAAAAACCAAGATTGACCGCAGCCCAACCTTTACCTATAGCTAACCCATAAAATTCGCCGAATACAGGGTTATTGACAGCTTCGCCAAATGTTAACGCGCTGCGTGCTGCTGTTTTCAATGAATCCAAAGGCGTGGCCATGGTAAAAGCGTCTATCCCTTCACCATTAATATGACTCGCAAAAATAGTCGAAAGCGCGGTAGAAAAATCCAATTCGCCCTGTCGTCCTCCCTCGACTCCCAGAGCGGGTAACCAAGAGGTCACTTCCAAAGGGTAGGAAACTAGCATAAGCGCATAGCCGATCATGGCTGGGTTAAAAGGGTTATAGCCCATGCCGCCATATAGCTGTTTGGCAATAATAATGGCAAAGCTTGTACCCACCAAGGTTAACCACCATGGCGCGGTTGGTGGTAGTGCAATGGCTAACAATATAGCGGTTACTACGGCACTATAATCCGATAAATAAAAGAGGATAGGTTTTTTCCGTAGCCAAAGAATCAGTGCTTCGCTGCATAAGGCAATCACGATTGCAAAAGCAATATTGATGAGAGTGCCCCAGCCGAAGTAATAGGTGAGCGCCGCAACTCCAGGGATGGTGGCGTAGATAACCTGGCGCATAAAGGCACCGATATTTCCGGGAGCTTGTGAATGCGGGGAGGTGATTGAGATTAATGCCATGGTTATGCCTGTTTCTCCGAATTATCTGAATTTACTTTTCTTTCAGTTAATGGCGTTTCCGTGGCCGCTGGAGTAGTGGCCGGTGGAGCAGTGGCTTTTGCCTTAAACTCTTTAAAGGCGCGTTGGGTTTTTTCCGCTTTTTCTTTTAATCTATCTACTTTGGCTCGATGGGCTTCAAGTTGATTTTTTTGTTCTTCGGTGGCAGAGGACTCTACCACTGATAAGGCCTTCTCAGCGTCTTTCCATAGTTTGGTAGATTTGGCCATCGCTGTTTTGAGAATCTTTGATTGGTCCTCAGGATTAGTGGTGACGCCTTCAGTTGAGGTTGGCTCCAACGCTGCTTTTTGCGCTTTGGCTGCTTTAGCCTTTGCTGTTTTTTCTGCTCTGGCTTTGCGTTTTGCTTCCTTTTCAGCGAGCTCTTTGTCTAATCGGTCCTGTCTGGCTTCAAAACGTAGGCGAGCGTGATCTGATCTCTCGGTTTCTACGACGTGCTTTTTGATTTCCCCCTTGGCAAAGCGAAAGTATTGCACCAACGGTATGTTGCTCGGGCAAACATAGGAGCATGCACCACACTCGATACAGTCGAGTAAATTGTACTGCTGTACTTTTTCTAATTCTTTACTGCGCGAGTACCAGAACAGTTGCTGCGGTAACAATTGCATCGGGCACACTTGAGTGCAGCTGCTACAGCGGATGCAAGCCTGTTCAGCATCTTGCATCGGTAGTTCCTCAGTGGTGGAAGCTATGAGGCAGTTGCTAGACTTTATTACCGGTATTTCAGTGCTATGTAGGGTAAAGCCCATCATCAGACCGCCCATGATTAGTCGAGATAGTTTGCTCCCATCCACGCCTGCTGTCTGCAGGAGATGGGCGATGGGTGTGCCAATCAGCGCCCATACATTGCCTGGGTTTTTGATAGCGTCACCGGTTAAGGTGGTAACGCGACGGATTAGCGGTTCCCCTTTAACTATTGCTTGAAAGACCGCATGCGCCGTACCTAGGTTTTGGCAAACTACGCCCACGTCCGCAGGAATGCTACCGGAGGGTACCTCCTTTCCCGTGAGTATTTGTATCAACTGCTTTTCACTGCCAGAAGGATACTTAGTGGGGACGGTGATGATTTTAATGGCTTTGTCCTGGACTTTATTACGCTGAGCCGCGGCGATCATAGCGGCGATAGCCTCAGGTTTGTTGTCTTCAATTCCTACGAGAATAGACTTAGGGTTCACCAGTCTAGCCATAATTTGAATGCCAACAATGATCTCATCGGCGTGTTCTCGCATGAGCATATCGTCAGCGGTAATATAAGGCTCACATTCGACTGCATTAATAATCAGACTTTCAATGTTCGCTTTTGGCGGTGGGGATAATTTGATGATTGTGGGGAAACCTGCGCCGCCCATTCCCGTGATACCAGCCTCACGGATATGCTCGCTTAAGAGATCTATTGGGGCATTAAGTGGGTCTTCAATTCCGTGATGCTCAATCCATTCCTCTTTCCCATCAGTTTCGATAATAATGCAGTCACCGTCTATCTGCGAAGAATGCTGTACCGCTCTCGGGCCAATTTCAATAATCGTGCCGGAAGAAGAAGCATGAACGGGTGCGCTTACAAAGCCACGGGCGGTAGCAATTTTTTGCCCCTTTAGCACTGTATCGCCCA
>JAESQG010000519.1 GCA_016765265.1 Pseudomonadales bacterium
CACGAGAAAAACGCTCAACGCTACGATAATAAAAGGAACTCTCACTTTGACGCACTCCTAGATGGGTTATTTTATACGCTTAATTATGCATATTGCATTGCCAAGCCTTTATTATTGTTTTTATAGAAAAATATCCTGCCAGGTATTAAGAACTTCAATCGCTATATTGATAATAGTGTTGTTTTTTATAACAGGTTATTACGTGCGTGGCAATGAGTAGTAATTATGTGTTAGCTGTGATATTCGACCGCGACAAAGATTACACTGGCCTGGATTCGCTTGCTTTCCAGATAGAGAATAACGCAGACATCCATCAGAACAAATGAGATTAGGGGTAGCCAGATTCAAGTAGTGCGATGGCTGTCCCTAGCGTTGACATTAATCTCAAAATTCCGTGTGGGGCCTACCCTATAGGCGAGGTTCTTTATAAGAATGCCGTTGCAAACGTCAACTGGTACACAACGGAAGATGAGACAGCGGCAACAGCAACAGGTAACCCTCAACGCTCTGGTTATGACTTAACAAAAGCGACATCAATTTAACTGTATTATCAATTTAACTGTATTATCAATATTAGCAATGGCAGCGTACCGCGTAGTGAACTTCGATAATTTGGCTACCCATGAGGATTGGAACCAAATGACAGGATCTTGGCAACTGAAAAAGGTCCTGTCGTTCGCTACAATGTTAGATGGTTACCGACTTTAGGGCGATTGATTGTGACAATGATGATGCCATTTTATTTACTAACTAAAACTTCATCAGTCATAATAGGCTCCCGCTGTTATACCCGTTATTGTAAATGCGTTTAGGTCGTAACACTTTCTCCAAGTGCTGGAGAAATGTAAATGATTTTGCAGAGGGTTTAAGTCATATTTAATAAAAATTGGCAAGTCTTATGAGTACGAACGATTCGGCCTACAGCAATATGCATCTCATCAGCGCTGGGTTGCTCACCGCGGTACAACTGTTCACTGCGGCTAAATTATTTGATGCTGCTAATGAATACTACGGTGCAATTATGCTGTTTAATTCAGCTTTACTGCCATTGTGGATGGGTTTCAAAAAATCTCGTCGCATCAATAATATAATTCCTATGTTCCGTCAGTTGATTTATGTGGGTGTGGGTGGGTTTCTGTTAAGTGTCATGTTGACTATTGTTGTTCCCCGGTGGTTTATTGAAAGCACACCGATATTTCATAAGTCTCTGTCCAC
The DNA here is from genome assembly GCA_016765265.1 of Pseudomonadales bacterium. Lineage (GTDB taxonomy): Bacteria > Pseudomonadota > Gammaproteobacteria > Pseudomonadales > DC-out160 > DC-out160. Next base: position 1,216 of record JAESQG010000519.1, read on the forward strand.
GCTCGTCGCGCTAAGCGCTACTTTACCGGCGTCAATGATTCCGTTTTCAGTCGCTCTTTTCGCTAAAGCTTAGTTATCCTCCTTTCTTCTTGGCTTGACTCTGTTTTCGTTTTTTCCCGTCTCTTCATGTAGTATCGTTTTAAGGCCGAATGTCGAGCGCCTGTCTTCGGTTTTCTCTCTTCGATCGTCAAAATGAACGTAGCGGCATTCGCAATTTTCAGAATCGCATCCGCTTACAGGTAAACTTGGAGTATCTTTGACTAAAAAGCGTTTTTCAGCAAGCTGCTTGACGGCATCACAGGCATTATTGGTACACTGGATTGAATTACCTTGGTGTTTTTCTGCGGAGCGGGGTGGCACCTTACTATTCGTAATACGGCGCTTCTTTCGCTTATGTGTAGGTTCAGATCGGCTGCGGTAATAAGCAAAGCCCACAGCACCAAACACCAGTATGAACAGAGTAATCCAAATCAAGTTTACTTTCTCTTATTCTTTAGACGATCCAATCTGGATGATTTATTTAAAAATGGACCGGACACAAAAAATCGTTGCTAAACGTATTGAGTTCCTTTGACTAAAAAACCAGTTAGAGAAAGAAATACTCATTGATTACTGTGAAGTATAGAAACGAAATGTGTGTTGTGCTAACAGCTAAACTAGTCAAACTAAGGGCTGTACCGTTCGCTGTCGTAATTTTTGGCTGCTACTGGGAATTGATAGGGCCCTCTTCTATTCGGCAATTTGCAATTAATGCATCTTTGGATATCGGATCGTCCGTCATTCTACAATGAAGGATCAATAACAATTTTCCCAATAGAAGTCCTACCAAACAAATTAGAAAAAGCAGTAGATCCATCTTCTAAGCTATAAATTTTTTCAGGTTCTGTTTTCAGTATTCCTTCCAGCGACCACTTTATAATTTGTTTTATAACCGGTGGTACGATTGCTGGATTAGCCATAGATTCTGCTCCCCAGTTTACGCCCATCACCGAACAACGTTTCAACAAGGGTAGGTTTAACGGTATTGAAGCAATCCCATCAACAAAGCCAATCACGAGATAGCGACCACCGGGTGCCATTGAGCGCAGGGCTGTTTCTGCCCATCGACCGCCAATGGGATCATAAACTACATCAACGCCCGTGGGGGCGATCGCTTTTAATTGTTTCCTCCGATCGTCCGCCGTGTAGTCGATGGTGTGTGCTGCTCCCATAGCGAGACAGCTTTCTCGTTTTTCTTCTGTAGAGGCGCAGGCAATGACTTTCGCTCCCAGGGCGTTGGCGATTTCAATTGCAGCGGTGCCTGTGGTGCCCGATGCGCCGAGTACTAGCACAGTTTCGCCTTCTTTCGTGTTAGCGAGTTGTTGAATTCCTAAAACCCCTGTGGCGTAGGCCATGAAGAAATTTGATGCATCTGCCAAGGATATCCCGTCAGGTAGAGCTACCGCTGAATTCGCAGGGATTACCAATTTCTCCGCTAGGCCGCCGAGAAAAGAAAATGAGACAACTTTGTCGCCGGGTTTGAAGTCCGTGACTTTTTCCCCGATGCTTTCAACCGTCCCAGCGATCGAGCTGCCTGGGACGAAGGGGAGGGGTGGTTTTATTTGGTATTCTCCTTTTATCAATAATCCATCGAAGTAACCGATACCCACTCCCTGTACTTTGATTTTGATGTCATTGCTACTTGGGTTGGGTTCAGGTACGTCGCCAACGATCAAGGCTGATGGATCACCAAATTTTGTAACTTGTAAAGCTCGCATGAGTTGTTCACCGATATAAATGTTTATTTGTTGTCATCGATTGTAATTAATCGTGACTTTGAAGCGGAGAGTTACATATCTAGGAAAGATTTACAAAAGTTAATCGAGGTAGGGCTTAATGTAGTTAAATGATGCGCCTATAAAAACCTGAGAAACCCTTAAAGACCGCCGCAAGTTTTCATTGTTTAGATTCGCATAAATCAATCCCTTCGGTAAACGACTTGATAGCTCGTAGGTTGGGCTGAAAAGCCCAACACGTCCCTATTAACGATAATACAATCAGAAGAAATAGTATTGTTTTCGAGCACCGGAGATTTCAAAGCGATTCTTGCACCGCCCAGTTAGAGCTGGGAGGTGCAGTCGAACACTACAGTGTTATTCAATAAAAATATCCACACGATTAGTGAATATATTAATGGCATCTTCATGGTCTACCGTTTTGACCAATTGAGAGATAATAAGTATCTATGTTTATAATATGTACATTAATATATAATGTACATTATTAGCATACTATAATCTAAAGTGAACGAAGGGGGGTCGAGCGTGGCTGAAATGCTAACAACAGAGGAAGACATCCTTAACACGGCAATACAAATGTTAGAGCGTGAGGCGGGTCTACGTCTAGAGATAAATCCGTTAAAAGCTAAGTTAAAAAATACTACAGCAGATGCAATTCTTAACATTGCCGGGCAGAAGAAAAAAATAGCAGTCAAGATAAAAAAATGGGCTCCACAACTCAATTTGGGAGCCCTTATCCATATGATCCAACAACTACCTCAACCTGGGATGTTGGTGGCGGACCATGTAAACCCCAATATGGCAGACAAATTACGTGAGCGAAATATGCAATTTATTGACACCGCCGGTAATGCCTACATTAATCTTGCGCCAGTCTATGTCTTCGTAAAAGGTAATCGTGCGCTTGCAACGGTTGAAAAGCGAGAACAGAACAACCGCGTATTTGAAACAATGGGGCTAAAAGTTATCTACGCATTTTTATGTGATGACAACTTGGTAGCTGCAGCCTACAGAACCATTGCTGAACAAGCCGGAGTTGCATTAGGGACAGTGGGTTGGGTTATTAATGGGTTGCAGGACGCCGGTTTTATAGTTGCTAAAGCGGGTAAAAAAAATCGCCGATTAATAAACCGTAAAAAGCTATTAGATCAATGGGTAGAACTTTACCCGAGGAAGTTAAGGCCTAAGCATCATGTAGGTAACTTCATTGCCAATGATCCTAATTGGTGGAAGACATTTAACCCCATTCCTTATCATGCTCACTGGGGAGGCGAAGTGGCTGCAGCAAAATACACGAAGTATCTCAAGCCCGAAGTCACGACCCTTTATATACCCCCAGACACCACTAATAAACTACTGGCCAAAGCCAAGTTAAAAAAGGCCGTTGATCAACCTGCTAACGTTAAGATTTATCGACCGATTGGTATAGAGGCTAACAAAATAAAACCCGATCTAGTACACCCGATACTGGTGTACGCAGATCTAATCGCAACAGCTGACATACGCAATTTAGAAACAGCAGAGAAACTCTATGAAGACTACATCGCTGAATATTTCAGGGAAGATTGATACCGAGACCATTGCTCTATTTCAGACTATTAATTCAGTGACTAAAACCTTAAAGGTTAATTACGTTGTTGTAGGGGGCTACGGCAAGAGATATCGTTATGCACTATGGGTATGGTGCGAAAATCAAACGAGCGACTACCGATATAGATTTCGGGATACGAGTGGGGAACTGGGAAATATTTAATGCAATTAAAAATAGCCTAATAGACTTAGGGTTTAAAACAACACGTTATGAGCATCGCTTGTTAGATGCCGGCGGCAGGCAAATCGACATTGTGCCTTTTGGTGAGATTGAGGACAGCCAAGCAAATATCAATTGGCCGCCAAACGGTGATTTGCAGATGGTCGTCCTAGGGTTTCAAGAAGCTATTGATCACGCTGAGGTTGTGAGAATAAGTGAAGACCCCGGAACGTGTCAACCTGTTTCAGACACCTACTAAAATAATTAACATTTATTTACTAAAATATTTTCACCAAACCTC
>JAESQG010000520.1 GCA_016765265.1 Pseudomonadales bacterium
ACTGCCTAACCTAAGGTAGTTCATTAATTTAAAATGCGATATCGATGCTAGGCTATGTACTGGGCAGGTCTAACTGCGGTTTTTAGGGTGATGGTTTCACCCTCTTCCTCTATTAAAAGGGTTGGCACCTTTTCGAAGGTACTGATTTCACCGGGGGAAAATTGATTGCCTATCTGACGAAAAGATTGGGCCAAGAGTATGCCCACCGCGACACAACCATAACCCCCAGCGATACCTTGATGCTCCTCTTGCGCTAACAATTCTTGAAATTGAAACTTTTCAATAGGGCTGGATTTTTTACCGTAGGGATAGCGTACCGCGTAGCGTGGGAAGGTGAGCCCCAAATATTCGCTGATGGTTAATGATCTCAAACTTTTCCATAACGTATCACCTAGTGGGCAGTCTTGACTTATTTTCGAAGCAATAATATCTGTGTCCACTTTGCTGTTGGGATTATTCAAACCCAAAAGAGACCAGCTTGCATTAGTAACAAAAACGGTATTCCCTTGCGTACAAATATTTGCGACACGACCCAGGAGAGCACACTGTTCTTCGTCGCTATTTATCTGATACAGCCCCAGCATTAAGCTATAGGGCTTACCACCAGCGGTCTGTAAAGTTTCTTGTATGGTTTTCTTATAAAAATGGCATTGAGTTAGATCTTCATTATGACTTAAATCCTCAGCCAGTACTGTGAGTGGTAGATTCCACACCTCTATAGTCAATTTACTGTCTGTTTCAATCTCCTTCACCAAGGAATATAAAGATACCCACGATGCTTCAAGGGCGACAAAAGAAGGGTGGTGTAAGATCAGGCGCATAAGATTAGCGATTGCGAGATCAACGCCTTCTATTAGTTCGGCTAGTCTAGGGTCAGCCTTCGGTATAACGTAGGGCGCAATCACTTGGGCTATCAAGGATTTCGCCAAGCTTGATTCTGAGGTTTCGTTGGCTTGATTTTCTTTAGTCTGCTGAGATGTAGCTGCCAATACGTCATCAAGATTTAATGTGCTTTTTTTTTCAGTCGTAGAGTTAGGTGCAATGTCTTGTTCTGCCTTTATTTCAACAGCCGTATTGTCTTCAACCTCTCCCTTTCCCAACCACTGATAAACTTGCTGCGCAGCTTCATCGAACGTGCTCTTATTTTGTAGCTTCTTTCTAATGTTTCTCAACTTACCAAATAAAGACACTTCTGAGTAAAGATGATCCGGATGAAAATCCTCTAGATCGCTAAAAGAAAGTTCGATGCTATCAGTGCTTGCGTTGGAAAAGCTTAGATTTAATTTGGGGTTTATTTTTGCTATCAGGTCGTCGAAATCATCTCTATCAACGCGGTAACTCTTAAACGCGGGAACTGTCTGATCGGCAGAGAAATCCCCTAACACAGCAATTTTGAATTGGCCCTGGTCAGACTGACCTCCAGTCTGTTTAGCTGTTCTTATTTGAATATCGCCAAAAGAGATCTCTGCCATTTTTATAACCTAATTGTATGTTTTTACCCGGTTCGGTCTTAAGTGTAAGAACTTTAACCGCCCTATGTACAAACATCAACAGGTTATATCACCGTCACCCACACCAATAACCTTAAATCGGATTAGCTCCTTCCGGCTACTCTTCGCTAAGAATATGAACAAAAACCACGGTAGCTTTCATCACATCATCTTCTTGGATTCCACTTACATTTAGCTCAGAGTCTTCGGTAATCTCTCCGGCCTCTAATTCATCCCCGTGTTGATTGAATACCCTGGTGCCCTGCAGCTGCACTGTGATATCGGTACCGTCCACATCCATATTAAAAGCATTGAGATCTACATCATATGCAGTGGTGCTCATGCCCGACAAAAAGGAAAACACACCGATATCACCAACCTCAACTACCGCAGCCAGCAAGTTTAGCTCACTTTCATCACCCTCATCATCTTGCATCCAACCATGTAAAACTACGTGATCCTCTACCATTAGATCAGCAAATTCAATTAAAACGGGTTCACTATCGAACATTGAAGTCTCTTCATCCATGGCAATGTCATAACAAACCTCTGTATTACCTAGGTCGCCACAAAGTAAGAATAATTCATTCTCTTCATCAATCTCCGCAATTATTCCTTCAAATTTAACCAGACGGGCTTGCTCAACTTCCTCTGCCTCAACGTCAATAAACACTACTGGACGAAATAGATATTTTCCTGCAACTGCTTCATGGGCCAGTATGGATTTTTCAGCATCGATGTCGATGGTAACCAAAGTATGACTACCTTCTGCAATAGTGAAATCACCACGGGGATTAAGATCAATTTTACCGTTGGCAGGAACATCGGCGTCAATGACGTTATCATCTTCCCCCTCCTCTCCCAGGGTAATCAATTGAACACTACTCACCAGTAAACGGATTTTGCTAAAAGTACCCACGGGTACTTCATCATTCATCAGAAACACTTCTGAGAAGTTACGTAACGCGAGTAAGTCAAACTCCATTTCCCCCTCGAATAAAGTAGTTTCTTCATCCTCAACTCCAAGCAACTTAACCCCGGTCACCGTTAAAATAATTTGGTCAAAATCCAATGACGGTCCATCCGTCATTAATAGGGTAATGGCTCCCGTTGAACTCATGGTGGTAGTATCGGATACCTGCCCACTTTCCCCAATCGTAGCTCCAGTTGTAGTGGTATCAACGAACTCGCTCGACAAGGCGTCGGAGGTCTCACTACCCTCACCTCCGCCACATGCGGAAAACAGGATAACTCCAAAAAAGCCCATAATGATAACTGACACTAAACGAATAATTTTCATTCTTCACCTTTATCTGTTTTAGCTCCAATGCCGTGGAGCAGTTATATCGGTAACCTAACTATATTTTTTAACGAAACTATATTTTTTAACGAAACTATATTTGTAAACGAACGTTTCCCCGGAAATAAACACCGACATACTGCTTATCGGTTTGGTCTAAAGTATATGGAACGAACCCGGACAAGAATGTGAATTGGCCCTCGGTTTGTCCTCTTTTTTGGGTCTGAGATCCCAATAATGAACGTAGATCACAACTCATTCTTTGCCACCACCTGACAACTCTCTCTGTTCTCAGCGTCGATAGATGAAAGTACGCTAGCCTCGCACTTCTTTAGCGTTTTTTGTTATGTGACAGGGTCGACACTCAAAGCAACGCAAGTCCTGATGTTTCTCTACACTTGATTTATTACTATCTTATACCTCCCCAGAAAACTAAGCTGTTTTGTTCGATAATGTCACTGGGAGGTCTTGAGGGTTTGCTATATGGTTGCGAACGCGAAGCAACTAGATTGTTGGACGAGCTACAAGTCAGTTCTGAAAGTATGCGGCTCAATAGTATTTGTACTCATGTCTCTGATTTTACCGGGTTGTAACGTCTCTGACCGCCTCACTTTTACCGATAATTTGGAAGGTACCGATAGCAGTACTGTCGATAGTAATGCTGATGGCAACAGTGTCAGTGAAAGTTCCAGCGAGCCGAATCTACTCAGTATCGACGATATACCTATTGCCGCTTACGATGTCAGTGGCCACCATTCCCAAGCACTGTTGGGACCCGTAGTGGGCGCTACCATCAACGTTTACCATATTCTGGCACGTCCAGCTGATTTACCTTTTTGTCGTACTGTGACTATTGACTCGCCCGATATTAATGCTGCTGGTTCATTTGCAATTCCTACTGAATGTAATATAAAAAGCGACAACCACTATCTTGTGGAAGTCGTTGGCGGTATGGATATTGACGCAGATGATGACGGGGTCATTGACGCAAGCCCTACACCGGTTAATGGCAGTTTTCACGCGTATGTCACTGGCCAGCAAATATTAACAAACGCATGGAATGTTACTGTGTTAACGGAAGCCATTTATCGGAATATCCAACATTATTTTGATCCCGATTTTCAAGCATGGGCGGCGGCCGGGCTAGGACTGGCAGAGAACATGATAGATGATGCTATTGATAGACAAATACTAGCAACAATGGATCGCTTGGCGGTGGACTACCTCTCACTGGATATTAGTGGAGATGGCTTGTTGACGGCTGAAGACTTAGCTCTTTGGCATCCGAGACATGATCGTGGCGTGTTTCGTGGAGGCGAAGAGGTATTGCTAAATATCGCTGGTGCCATTCACCAGGGTCTTTATGACGAACCTTTAGCCCTAGGGGACGATGCGCATCTTGTGAGTGCCATCAAAACGGTTGGCAAAAGCAAAAGCGTGTGGGTAGATGAAGGCGTAGCCTATGTGACCTCACAATTCGGACTGTCAATGTATGATGTAAGTGATATTAGTGCGCCGACGATGATGGGGCACTATTCCCTCGTAACCTGGGTTAAGGATGTGGTGGTCAATAATGGCTACGCCTTCATATTGGTCTCTGGGGGAGAGATACAAGTGGTTGACGTATCAAATTCGATAGAGCCCCGTTATGTGGGTTCAGTAGAATTATACGGTGATGAGCTTCAGATAGTGAATGGGAAAGTGATCGCATTACAGTTTATGAGCCCACATATTGGGATTGTCGGTATCGATGCGGAAGGACAACCAGAAGTACAAACAGTATTTAGGGGACCCCCACTCGATGGTGCGATGGGGGCAGGGTATCTTTCAGTAGATGCGCAAGGCCGAATACACTTTTTATTTGGAACATTTTCACAAGTTAATTTTGTTGTCATGGATGGTTTTTCTTCTGTAGTACCTACTATGGTTGGTGAATATAATAACTTCGTTTTATTTTCACAGATAAACCCTATCTATCTGCGAGGCGACTATGCGTTTACTTCTACCAATGAGGGATGTTTGAAATCACTGGAATTGACATCATCTAATGAGTTCTCTGAAGTGGCCTGCGTCAATGGGTTCGGTCGGGTTTATGAGGGTTATGAAAACGTTTTGGTTGCGATGGCGGGCGATCAAATGGAAATCATCGATATCAGCGACCCC
>JAESQG010000521.1 GCA_016765265.1 Pseudomonadales bacterium
AATACAAACACCTTCGTCACTAGTCGAGATACCGTTTGCGGGCTAGGATCCCAGTTCCCCAACGATGGGGTCAACGACCGAAAAACCTATTTACGCTCTATTCCTTACGCATTATACAAATCCCCAGGGGGTGTTTTATCGCGCCGCACACTGTGGTCAAGTTCTGGAAAAACAAGCATCGGGGCAAATCAAAACGATCAGTTCTTAGCGCCGGTTATGTATGATAATACCGTTTATCATGCTGGGGGAGGTACAACCGACTTGGCCAACGAAGCCGGTGTTTACGCCTTTAAAGATACATCGTCGGCAATAATAGAGTTAACTACCATAGCTAACCAATGGCCGACAGCAGGCGGTGGAGACGGCTATGTTAATTTGGCCCCCAATACCATGTGGAGCCCTGCGGTTAATGGGAATGTTGTTGTTACTTATACTGCGTCACTTGCCCAGGACTCTTTTGAAGAAACAAGTTTGGCTGAACTCAATGTCATTGATCGATCTACGGGGGAAGTCACCTCAACCATTACGCTAGGTAGCCTGGAATATGTCCCTCCGATCTCAGGGGCCATTGCGTCGCTGTATGCTGCACCAGTTCTTGTCGACTCCGATACTGTGCTTGTCATTAATAATGGACATCTAATCAATATCGGACTGTCTAGCAAGGATGTTAACTGGGCCATAGATGACGAGTTTTATGGACAACCTGCTGTGGGCAAAGGAGTAATATATGCTCTTACTGAAAGCGATGCTAGCTGTGGTGCAGCCAACGCCACTTGTCTGATCGCTCGTTCAACAAGTGGCGGTAACCCATTAGAAGACTCCGCTCAAGACGAATGGCGTTGGGTGGCCCCTTCATCTGCAACAATATACAGTCCTTTTGTGGTCACTGATTCCCATGCTTTTGTTAGCACTTCTGACGGTAATACATATGCTATTAACTTAAGCACTGGAAAGTCCAATAGCGATCGTATCGACGGCACTTATAACTCGGTTGGCGCTTTGTCTTTTGCATTTCGTACGCTGTATATCGCCGGCTCATTTTACACCGGTTGGTCTTATAGGCCTATCGTGGAAATGAACAATTCAGCAGCTGTTGTCGACGCTGAGAAGTCCTTTATAAGAGCTATACAATTCGACCTAGATACATCTATTGCTGCCGATATGGGAGTGACAATCACTTCAGATGTTGACACAGTTAGAATCGAAGAAAATATTACCTATACAGTTACGGTCACTAATAATGGCGGCATAAGCGTTGGAAGTGCGACGCTAACAGGCTTGCTCCCAGCGTCACTTTCAGTTGTTACACTTTCTGATGGTTGCACTGAAAGCAATCAACAAATTAGCTGTTCTCTAGGCGGATTAGCTAGCAGTGCATCCACTATCGTCACTATAGTTGCGACCCCAACGGCTATCAGTAGTCTAAATTTCACGGTTGAAGCAGGGTCAGAAAAAATCGATAATGCTGACGGTAATGATGAAGCAACCGATGTAGCTGAAAGCATTGCAGCTCTTGAAACTAGCCACGATTTGGCGAGCACTATTACAGCATCGTCAAGTAACGTCGAGGTAGGCGATAGTGTCTCCTATACCATCACTATCACTAACAGTGGAACTGATCGTGCGGCCAGCGTTTTGGCTACCATGACCCTATCAGCGGGTACAGTGACCAGCCTTTCTGCTAGTGTGGGTAGCTGCAGTATTACCACCATCACTTGTGAGCTTGATGCGATTACCGCCAGCGCCAGCGTTACTATTACACTAGTTATGACTGTAAGTGCAGAGGGGACCCTGTCCACAACTGCCACAGCCAGCTCAAGCTCCTCATCAGCAACAGATTCGAATTCCAGCAACAATGGCTCGGCCCATTCCCTTAGCGTTAGTGCGAGTTCAACTACCACTACTACTACCACAACCACTACCAGTCTCCTACCCGATGGGGGAGGAAGCGGCGGATCACTTGGGTTGATGATCTTTTGTATGTTAAGTGGTCTGATTTTGTTCCGCAGAAAAGGCTAAGCTTTAAGTTTGTTTTTCAAACTTTTAATCAAATGACCATTCGGTTTTTGAATTTGTCTCTTTTGCGGAGTCGGTATTACACCCATATTATTCAGTCAAGCATCTGCCATTTCTGTTCATTGCTGCGGTACACTACACCTACAAACTAAAACAAATTAATCAAAATAACTACCTGTATTCAAATCGATACAGATCATGGAGTTAATACTTATGCCATATAAATCCGTATTACGACCCGATGTATTTAAAGATCAAATAATAATCGTTACTGGAGGGGGTAGTGGTATAGGTCGCTGTATCTCTCATGAGGTAGCCTCACTGGGTGCTAACGTGATGTTGTTGGGTCGAACCTTATCTAAATTGGAAACAGTTGCCGCAGAAATTGAGGAGGATGGTGGTCGGGCTGAGTGTTATACCGTCGACATCCGTGACGATGCCAGAGTTGCTGAAGTGATTGGTGAAATTGTTGCTAAACATAAAGTCATACACGGATTAGTGAATAATGCAGGTGGCCAATTTCCTGCGCCAATGGAGGCTATCAGTAAGAACGGTTTTGAAGCCGTGGTTAAGAATAACTTAGTGGGTGGTTTCTTGATGGCTAGAGAAACATTCAAACAATCCATGAAAGAAAACGGTGGTTCTATCGTTAATATTACCGCTGATTGTACTAACGGTTTTCCCAATATGGCGCATACCGGCGCAGCAAGGGCGGGTATGGAAAACTTGACTAAAACTGCTGCCTGGGAATGGGGAGGGCACGGCGTTAGAGTCAATGCAGTCGCACCGGGTCTTATCGCATCCAGTGGCTTTGATACTTATACCGATGTTGACTTTAAGAAGAAGTTTAAAAAGGCTCACTACTCTGTGCCGCTTAAGCGCCTAGGTAATGAGGCCGAAATTAGCGCGGCGGTTTGTTTCCTACTGTCGCCTGGAGCCGCCTATATGTCGGGAGACATGCTACAAGTTGACGGTGGTGCACGTTTTGCTGCGCCGCATTATCATATGCCTTTGGGTAATACCCTTGCGACCAATTCAGAATCCTTTGATGGATTTCACCGCTACGTTAAGCCTTCAGTATTAACTGAAGGTGATGATTAAGCTGAGAGTAATTCATATCCTAATCTTGTTTAGTTAATCCAATCTGAAAGGATTTGAGAGAAAATGAAGAACCCCTTTGATACCGAAGAACGTATCGCGTTTCGAGAAACAATGAAACGCTACGTTGAAAAAGAACTAAAACCGTATGCCAATGAATGGGACGAAGCGGAAGATTTTCCCTGGCGTATCCATGAAGAGCTTGGAGCGCTGGGCTTTTTTGGTTTTGGTGTTAGCGAAAAATACGGGGGTTTAGGTTTCGATGATGCTTTTATGCGAGCACAAGCGGGAATTGAATTTGCACAATGTGGTGCTAACGGCATCGTTGCTGGTGTCAGTGGTCGGAGTATTTCAATAGGTATTCTCGAAAAACTGGCCAGTGATGAAATTAAAGATAAAGTCCTGGCGGAGATCGTGTCTGGACGCAAGGGTTCATCTTTAGCCATAACCGAACCCTCCGGTGGCTCTGACGTGGCTAATTTAAAAACCACCGCCGTTCGAGATGGAGATGAGTATGTGCTCAATGGAAGTAAAACTTTTATTACGGGAGCAGTAAAAGGCGATTACTTTGTGGTAGGTGCACGTACCGGTGATGCAGGCATCGGTGGAATTTCTTTATTCTATTTAGAAAAAGGCACCCCCGGATTAACCGTGACACCCATGGAGAAGAAGATGGGCTGGTGGTGCTCGGATCAAGGGACCTTGTACTTTGATAATT
>JAESQG010000522.1 GCA_016765265.1 Pseudomonadales bacterium
TTAAACGTATCTTCGCTCTAGCTTGGAGTCTCTCCGCCATCATCGCAGGTTTATCAGGAGTCCTATTAGCCACAACATTTGAACTTGGTCCTGACATGTGGAAACAAGGCTTACATGCGTTTCCTGCGGTTATTTTAGGTGGACTAGATTCTGTTTTTGGCGCTGCACTAGGAGGGCTTATTATCGGTTTGGTTGAGCACCTTAGTGACGGTTATTTTGGTCACGGTTTAAAAGAGATATCAGGATTTATTGTTATTTTAGTGGTGTTGATGATTCGTCCCTATGGACTATTCGGAACACCCGAAATTGAACGAGTATAAGCTAGTGAGATTGAAAGAATGAGAAGCGGTACATTCAAAGAAAATTATAGCGACTTAATAGCACTAACCGACTCCCGATGGGTGATTTCCTCCTCCACGGTATTGGTTGCAGCGTTACTAGTCGCACCTTTGTTACTGAGCAGCTATTGGATCTCAATATTACTTACCATACTGATCACCATCATTGGGGTAATGGGCTTAAACCTACTCTCAGGCACCACCGGACTGATCTCCTTGGGTCATGCTGGATTTCTAGCTGTCGGTGCTTACACCACAGCAATATTAACTGCGGATCATGGCGTTTCTACCTGGATTGCCATACCTGCTAGTGGAGTAGTAGCTGCTATATTCGGTCTAGTAGTTGGTATTCCTTCGTTACGGCTTAAGGGACTGTATCTCGCTATCACTACAATGGCTTTCGCTATCATTATTAACCATGTAATCGTCAATGCCTATGACTTGACCCACGGTTCAGAAGGAATTGCTACCCCAGCTGCCACTCTACTGGGGATCACCTTAGAACGAGATGGACAACTGTATTATTTAGCCTTGATACTGGTGTTATTAGGATTGTTCGGCATACTCAATTTAATGCGTAGCCGCATCGGACGCGCCTTTTTGGCGATTCGAGAGCATGATATCGCCGCAAAGGCCATGGGCATTAATTTAGTGAACTACAAATTACTGGCCTTTATGATCAGTGCATTTTACGCTGGTATTGCGGGCAGCCTATTGGCCTACCATATTCGCTATGTGAATGTAGACAGTTTTAGTTTCTTAGTCAGTATTCAGGCTATTTCGATGATCATTGTCGGCGGACTGGGGTCAGTCTCGGGCTCTATACTGGGGACCGTTTTTATCATCTTTTTAATTGAACTGCTAAATTTGGTTTTAGGGCGGATTGCAGAAACTGTGCCCGCTTTGGCTTCTTATTCATTATACGAGCTCAAAGGATTTATTTACGGGCTAACTATTGTATTATTTCTTCGCTTTGCACCCGAAGGTCTCATCGGCATGTGGCGCGACATACGTAATTATTGGCAACATTGGCCTTTTAAGTACTGACTATATTGGTATGGCGGTATCACGGATAAATGGTATAAAAGGATAAATTCAACTTAAACAACGGAGCTAAGTATGAAAGCACTATCTAAGCAACTCACGGCACTAAAGCTAATCACAATAATACTATTCACCTTAATCGCTTCTGTCACCAGTTATGCTACAGAGAAAGGAGTCAGTGACGATACCATTATTCTCGGCGTTATCTCACCTTTGTCAGGGCCGGCCAGTTTAATAGGAAAGGCCCACAACCTTGGCGTGAAAATATGGAACGCTGATGTCAATGAGCGAGGGGGAATCAACGGACGCAAGGTGAAGATCCGTTACGAAGATGATGGTTATGTGCCTGCTCGCACGGTACAAAGTTTAAAAAAGCTGATGGATTTGGATAATATTTTTGGGTTATTGGGCACCTCCGGTAGCGCTCATCTTAAAGCAATGTTACCCGTATTAGATAGAGAAAACGTTCCGGCCATCAATGCCATCGCCGTCAACTCAGCTCACTTCAATCCTATACACAACTCAGTATTTGTTATTGGGCCTACCTACTGTCAGGAAATTCGCGCGGCGTTAGGCAAGTTAGTGGAGATGAAATCTCTTCAAAAGGCGAAGTTTGGATTAGTATATCAAGATGATGATTATGGAACCGACGTACGTTGTGGGTATCTAAAAGCGATTGAAGACAATAAACTCAATAACGTAATCGAGTTGAAGTACCATCGCGGGCAGAAAAACTTCTCTTCTGAAGTACTGAAGCTTCGACGTGCCGGTGTTACTGCCCTAATGGCGGGCGGAATTATTTCCGAAACAGCAGCATTGCTAAAAGAGACTTATCGAAACCGCATGGATATTGCGTTCCTTACTACCCACGCATCCCACTTATTACCCGTGCAAAAGCTGGCAGGCAAAGCTGGTGACGGTTACCTAATAGCAGATTATATGCCGCCATTATCAAGCACTGATATTCCGGGCATGAAACGCTTCATCGACTTAGCGAAAAAACATTTATCTGAGAAGGAGTTCAAATCCATCAACCGTTATTCTACCAGTGCCTATATTGGAGGCCTGGTAATGGAAGAGGGAATCAAGCGATGTGGTAAAGAATTAACGCGCAGTTGCTTTATTAACAATTTAGAAAATCTAAAAGACTTTGACACAGAAGGCTTAATGGGGCCCATCAGTTTTGCTCCTGGCAAACGACAATCCGCAAGCAGTGCCATTATCATTCGATCCAACGCAAAAACTCAATCTTTCGAGCAGATCTCTGACTATATTCCCATTCAATAATACGAGAAAAACAACCGAACACTATTTAATGAGATCCCCTATGACTGTCTCCAATCTAATAGAAAAACTACGTAGCGAACCAGAATCAATTGAATTCGACGACGTAATGAAAGTTATTAGCGAAAACTACGACTATGCGCCCACTCCTTTTAGTAATGGTGAGGTCCTTAACGAAGCGGGTAGCAATGAGGGATCTTGTAAAATATTTGCGTTTGCACAACTCAATAATTTAAGTGAAATGGAAACACTTTCGCTATTCGGCAAGTTCTATCGCGAAGATGTAATTGCTAATCCAGCTGCTAGCGATCACGCGAATATCCGAAATTTTATTCTTGACGGTTGGTTAGGCATTCGTTTCGATGGAGAACCTTTAAGATCAAAACAGCCAAATTAGCTACTTATGTTAGACGTTAGATTCATTCCACCCTACTTGTAGTAGCTTTCTCCGCCCAAACAAATGTTACAAACGTTACAAAAGTTACAACCTTGTCTACCCTCTTTTTTTGTATTGCTTCAACTAGTTGGTGTAAATGCAAGTCTGCATTGCAGGTCTTAACATTAAAAACGCAGCGTTTCATAACAAAGCTATTACATAATAGGGGATTGACACTAACCTCATTCCAGACGAAAATAACTGCACAA
>JAESQG010000523.1 GCA_016765265.1 Pseudomonadales bacterium
ATCAATGATGGAGGATAGGCTGGGCTGAGCAATGGACTGCAATATTCCGTTAAACAAAATCTGTATTTGTTCCATCATATAGCCAGAACAACCGGCAAACAGAAGCAACCATAATAATAACAATGCGGTTTTACTGAGATCTTGGCTTTTATGAATCTCGCCATCTTTTCTAGAATCTTGTAGTCGTTTCGGCGTAGGTTTTTCAGTTTTATCAGAACCTTTTTCGTTACTCACTGTATCTTTCCTGTGGCTATCGGAGAACACAAAATGTTAGGCAACCCTTTCTAGGGATTTTCTTAGGGTCGTCCCCAGTATTCAGGCCTGCCTATTTGACATAATATTCGTATACCGTTGGAGATCATTTGATTTACGCTGCCCCTATATTCACAGACTAGATACCAATAGAGATCGTACCGAAATCCCTTATTACCGAGAAAACCATTACCGAGACAACCATGAAGATATCGCCAGGCTACAATCAACTTCATTTAAGATCTGACAGATTTGATCAAAAGCCTATAAACAATAAATCCCCCGAGCCTCAACTCTTTAGCGCCGTAGCTCGAATACCGCTAAGTACAGAGGATACGAGCCTTGATCCTGCTGAAATATTGCTGAGCCTAGACGTCTGGGCTGACAGGCCATTCCGCTCTAGGTCACTGCACTCTAGGTCACTGATCACAATAAGCACGCCACCCATCATAAACCACATTATTGAACCCGCCGTAGTCGCGGATCAATTAATCGAGTACATCCTAGCCACTGAAAGAGAAACATTTGGAGGCAACTCATTCTAAATAATCCTCCACTCATTCTTATACCCACCCAATCTACCGCTTATGCCACATTGCCCTCCCCAGGTCTGCTACGTGAAACCGCGGCGAGACTACTAGCCGCCTTGAGCATCGCCTCCACTAATGAGATAAGACTTGCCATTATCAAGCGTTTCGTCAATCAATTGGGCGAGGCTGGCTTCCCCAGTTTTTTAAAAATATTGCTTATCATTTCTGAAAGTACCGAATATAGCGGCAAGAAATGGGTCGCCGATAGCATTGCCCTTAGCCTAATACGCATGGACCTTCCTAGTGGACAGTTAACCGCTTGGGGCGCCGGTCCGTCGTCACTAAAGAGTACGCCATTCTCCGGCGGGGCACTTTACGGTCCCAGAACACACTTTGGTCCCATTGAATATCTCACAGTTTGGTTCTGTCAAAAAACCCAACGCCCTTATCTAACAGAAGAGGTTTTTAAACAATCATTAGCGAAACTCATTGAGTTACTAAATCTCAACTCCACGATGCAACAACTTTACCCAACCAAAATTCGCACTGACTTAGAAAGTGCTCCTGAAGGAGCGTATACCCATCAAACTCGACAACGGTTAAACAGCCTTGCTGAAGCTTGGCAAGCGAATAAACCGATTTCTCAAATTGCTGAAGCAGCCGTCGCTGACTAAATTTTTTTTATACCATAAGCCCATATCTATCTATTTATTACTACAAGCCTATTACTACCTACTTATTACTAAGATAGAACTTTATCCAATACGGTAAGTAGTCCTTTATTCTCTACGAGTTTCCGCATAACTACCTCCACTATCATGCCGAGATTCAGTAGCAGTATCCAAGTTCCGAGCCAGTTCTTGATAGGCATAGTGAGGGACAGTAAGTTTAATTGTTCAGCAAATCTGTTCACTAAACCAAAGGCAATATCGATCAGCGCCAACAGCATCATCGCAGGTGCAGCGATTAGTAGGGCAGCCGTCATAATGTACTCAAATTCATTTATAAATATTCCGGCATCCGCCAGAGACAAAACAGGGAGTGACTGCTCGATGGGCCATAACTGATAACTGCCCAGTAGTAAGTCCAAAAATATCATAAACCCGCCACTGGCCATAAACAACATTGAGGCAAAACGCGACAACCACACACCACTCAAGGAAGACTGGTGTCCCTGTATGGGATCTATGGCATTAGCCATATTTGCTCCAATTTGGGTATCCACTATACCGCCTGCCATCCCAATAGCCCAAAATATCGAACCAAACATAAGCCCAAAGATCGCCCCAATAAATATCTCTTTCATCACAATAAATGGCCACATCGACGCTGTAATATTTTCTATAGCGCCGGACATTGTCACCAGAGGCATCACGACAACAGCAAAGCTGACAAATAAACTATTGCGCACTAGCGCAGGCACCGTATCCGGCGTCAACAAAGGTACGATTACAAACGCTGCAGCAATTCGAGGTAGCGTCATGGCTAGGGAAAGCAAACTAAAACTTAGCGTTTCTACCACGGCTAATTTACCATAGCCGGAAACCCGGAAAAAATACGCTCGGTAAAAGCAATCAATGTCTCCCCCATAAGGCCCGCAGTGAGAAATAGCGTTATCACTACTGCCACTAACTTTACTGAAAATCCAAGAGTCTGTTCTTGCAACTGTGTCGCCGCTTGAACAAATGACACCAGCAAACCAGCAACAGTGGCCGCAATAATAGGCGGAGCAGACAACATTAACATCAACCACAGCGCATCTTGGGTTAAGCGGATAATATCAAAGCCCATCAATTTCGCTCTTCTGTTTCATACGTACGTCAACACCAAACCGTGAATAAGATGAGTCCATCCGCCCACAAAGACAAAGAGCAACAACTTAAAGGGTAACGATACCTGGGTAGGCGACATCATCATCATCCCCAGTGCCTGCAAGATGCTAGAGGTGATAAGGTCTATTACGAGAAAGGGTAAAAAGATGAGGAATCCAATTTGAAAAGCGGCCGTTAACTCGCCCACGGTAAAAGCCGGAACAACCACCATAAAATCCCTTTCCTGAACCTCCTGCTTACGCCCTTCAGGCAGTAGTCGTCTGACACTTCGAAGAAAGAACCTACGCTCGTCCTCATCTGAATGTTTCATCAAGAAATCTTTCAACGGCTCTTTAGCCAAATTAATTAACACTATCATTGTTTCCACGGTCATAGAGTCAGCCGTCATGCTCTTTTCCTCTTGCTCCAAGTAGTTAGCGATGGACTCCTTGGTCTCCACGATCACCGGATACATCACATACACAGACAAGATGATAGCCAGCCCATTCATCACCACATTGGGTGGCACCTGTTGTAGCCCTAACGCGCTTCTAAGCAAACTAAGAACCACCACAATTTTGGTAAAGGAAGTCACCATGACAGCGACAAACGGAGCCAAAGCTATCCCAATAACAACCGTTATAATAACCCCTGGGCTGAGGCTACTTAACTCCATCGCGATCTATCTCCTTTAAACGCACACCCAACATGTCTCCAATGGCCACCAATTCGCCCCTGCCAATACGCTTACCATTAGCGAGAACTTGCGTTTGAAGCTGATCGATACGTTGGGGCAACTCGAAAATAAATCCTTCTTGCATCGCAACCAACTCTTTTAACGAAAGCGTCACTGCGCCCAGCTTAAATGATATGTCTATAGGGAGTTCGTTTAGTACATCATGCTCGGTTGTTTTTCCCCGGTCATTTATCTCATCTAGAGTTGGTATCATTTCCTGTTCTTCTAGCATTTTCAATCCAGATTCTATGGTTATTTTTGTTGATGAGATTGCAAGGCAACTGATGCTACACCGGATTCCTTGAGGCCGAGACTCAGGGCTAAAGCACTCGCAAACGTTCTGTATTTTTCC
>JAESQG010000524.1 GCA_016765265.1 Pseudomonadales bacterium
ATAGCCAACTCGGTATCACTGCATTCTTCATAAGTCGAGTCTTCTTCCTTCTTTAGCCAATTACTGATTTGCTCACGACTCACCTGTAGGTCAGCCAAAGCAAATAATGCGATCATTTTCGTATCGTCAAAGTCGAAGGTATAGCGTAGTCTGCGTAGTACGTCGTTATTAGTCACATGTCTTCCTGTTAACTCGTTACTGCTGTGTTAATCGTATGCCATCCGGGTCAATCGTGATTATGCCCCGCTTCATTAGATTGCCAATGGTACGTTTAAAGGCGGCTTTGCTCATGCCGAAAAGTCGTGAAATCATTTCGGGGTCTGATTTATCATGCACGGGCGCAAAGCCGTTTTGTTTCTTTAAATAAGTCTCGATAATTTTGGCGTGTTTATCCCGAGTTTCCTGACCAGCTTGCAGACTTAAATCGATTTTTCCGTCTGGTCGAATATGTTTTATAAAGCCTTTTTTGGATTGTCCGAAACTTAAACGCTCAAACACTTCCCCTTTATAAAGGACTCCCCAGTGGCTATGGTTAATAATCGCCTTAAATCCCAGATCGGTACTATTCGCAATAATGAGGTCCACCGCTTGGTGTGCTTTAAACTCGTGGGGGCCTTCCTCAACATACTTATCCACTTTTGATGATGCCGCAATTCGACCATCCGCTTTGCTGATATACAAATACACTAAGTACGATTGATCAACGAACATCGGTCTGTGCTGCTCCGCAAAAGGCACCAACACGTCCTTATCTAGGCCCCAATCCAAAAAAGCACCGTAGGGCCCCGTGGCATTCACTTTTAAATAAGCAAATTCGCCCACTTCCGCTTTCGGCGTTTGTGTGGTTGCTAAGGGTCTATCTTCTGAATCGAGATAAAGAAAGACCGTGACCAAATCGCCCACTCGCAATTCTCTCTTCACGTATCGACGAGGTAACAGCACATCACCAAGATCTTCAGCATCGACATACACGCCAAAGGCGACGACTTTTACGACCTCTAACTTATAAGTTTGGCCAACATTAATCATTCAACAATTCTCATTTAATAACGAGGATATCATTCTGGAATCCTCACTTGAATTATAGCCTGAACAAAGAGGCTACCATCCTTTTCTTAGTTTTTTATACGAGCCGTTTTAAGTGCAATCAGGTGAGATTAATTTTCACCACTTTCATTATTTCAAATTCTAGTCCCGATACGCTTTCTGTCAGGGGATAATAGCTGAGATTGACATAAGCGCCTTTGAGATTTTTATACTTCTTTTTACGGCGATACTTGAAAGGAACATCGTAGCCCTCGATCATTAGTGTGTTAAGGCTCCAGTCACCCTCTTCTCGTTGGACGTGAGAAGTGACTTTTTTTGCTTCACTAAAAGTCACTTCGGGATGTTTCGCTACTAGTTTTTCAGTTTTTGATTTCATTTTGAATTAACCCGAGCGCATATTTAATAGGGCACCAATGTCCAAACCGTCAGTATATTGAGTGTAGCTAAGCTCCTGACGATCCACCGCAATCATCGTCATTCGATCAGCCGGCTCATTGCCTTCAATACCCACGTGTGCTTTCACATGTAACAGTTGCAAGTCATCTTGTATTCGGTCATATAAACCGTGTATTTCCTTTATCAGGTCTAGGTTCTTTATTTCACCACCGCCCTTCTTCGCGCCTTTTTTCTTCCAATCATTTTTTTTCCAATCATAGGCCCAAACGCTGGCGCAGTTGATGGAGTACTGGGAATCACAATAGATGGCGACGGTTTTTTTTGCCTTAATGGCGTTTTCTGCAACCAACAGTGATTGATGTAAAGCGTTTAATTCAGCCGTGTTATTAGTACCATGTGAATTAAACAACCCGTACCACAACTCGGCTAATTTGCCCTCGCGATACACCGCGCTACCCGAACCGGCTTTCCCAGGGTTGGGGTCGCAGCCACCGTCGCAGTATATTTCAACCTCGTATTTTCCCAAGGAACTAGCATCAGTGATGCTTTTTGAAGGTTTTTTGTTGCTGTTCACAGCACCACCACCAGGGCCACCACGAGCAAAAGCCGCTTCAGCCTCCACAAGGGAGGGAAAGGATTTATATCGTGCTCCCGAAAATTTATCGATGGATTTTTTGCAAGTAGACCAATCGTTAAATACACCCGTCTCTCGACCAGACCAGACTACATAATATTTCTTTGCCATGCTGTGTGCCCAAACGGCTCTTATCCGTCCTATCTTTTAATGCTCGCTATGCTCGATACGCTCAAGGCTGCTCGTTTTACAGTAATCCCATCCCAACTTCAACTTTATCCGAAGATACCTTACTCCGAAATCCACGCCAAGATTACTTATAATTTTCAATGTACTAGCGCCGAAGCGAGCTAAAACAGTAGCTAGGGGCATAGTCATTAGAACAATTTGGTTTTTTCACAAAAATCATACTATTCCATGTACTTATTCTAAGTCAAAGAGCTTAAAATAAGTCTTAAATGTTATAATGAGCAGGAATGGGGTCCCTTTTTAATGAGTACTCAACTAATTGATGTCAAAGCAGATATTCGAGACCGCTTGCTACACGTAGCGATTCGTTTATTTGCTGAAAGAGGTATAGATGCCGTCTCCCTACGCACCATAAGCACCGAGGCGGGTTCGCGAAATAAATCAGCGGTGCATTATCATTTTGGCTCTAAGCTAGGAATAGTCGAGGCTATTTTTGAAGAATTCACTAGGACTATTGATCAGGCTGATGGCGAACTTTTAAAACAGCTGGAGAGTCGCGCCGAAGATCAGTCCATCAGTGTCGCCGAGATTCTATTAGCGTTTTACTTACCTTTATTTACCATCAAATCATCAGAGGGATATGGCCGCTATGCAATAAAGCTGCTCGCCAAAATGATGCTCGACTTCACCCCTGAATACCAGGTTTTGTACCAGAAACTATTTCAAAGTCGGGTAGCTCGTATCTACAAGTTGATACAGATGCAACTGCCCAATAAACGGGAGCAAGACCTTAAATTTCAATTAATGCACGGATTAATGGCAACCATCACCGGAATAGCCACCATAGATCTAATGGAAAGCTCCCCTCTCGGCGATATCCGCTTTAACAATGAAATTCAAATGATGCTCTCCTATGTAGACTATGTAACGGGAGGACTAACCAACGAGGAGTCCTGCATTAATCAAATCGACACAGTATTTTGGCAGCGCTATTTCCAGGATAACAATATTTTTCCCAACAAGAATTCCTTCTCCTAGCAAAATGGTACCGACAGAGTCAGGAACAGAACCAAAACCAAAACCAAAACCAGAAATAGTGCGGTTGCCATCATTTTGTTGCAATTTATTTATTGAAACAAACGCCCATGATCCATATCTTAGTGGGTACGACAAAATACCCTATAATCTGAGTCGAAATGACTAAATTGAAGCTAATTACGAATGTTAATTGACCAGATTGCACTTGATTTATCGCCACTACACAATACCAATATAAGAAACGGCCAACATCATGACAGACAGCGCTCCTAATACCGATTCCACCGCCACTATTACCACACCTGTAGAAACCTCAGTAGACGAACTGTTTAGCACTGCGGAAAAGCTAGCCCAAGACTTCTCTCTATTTCCTAATGATTCTAGCCACGTGATACATGATCATATCCAGGGCTTGGTACACGACGATGTTATTGAGCAAAAAGTTGCGGCGCTAAAGCAGATGGATATCGACGAATATGTTAAGTCGGTAGTAGAACCCAGTGAGTCAAAAACTCGCACTAGCGCCAAAGCCATCATCAAAAAGATGGGCTATAAAATTATTAAAGAGATCGACAAAGGTCCCCTCTATTGTGTTGAAGTAGAGATGGATTTTGGTGATCGCTTTCGTCGTGTGGGTTTTATCACCCAAGAACGCACCAACAACAATGGAGTTTGGCTACCTGAACATCATAAAGCAGCCATTGAAGCCGCCAGGGGATTTGCTCAACTGTCAATTCCGGTAGTCACATTTATGGACACTCCGGGAGCGGATGCCAGCGAGATCGCGAACAAAGGTAATCAAGCACATTCCATTTCAGCAATTATCGCCGAAATGTGCAATCTGGAAGTCCCCACGGTGGGTATTATCCTCGGACTTGGGTTTTCGGGCGGCGCCATTCCTCTCGCTTCCACCAATGTTTTGTTATCCGTTAGAGACGGCGTTTTCAACACCATCCAGCCCAAAGGGCTGGCGGGAATTGCCAGACAGTACAATTTATCCTGGCAAGAGTGTGCGAGATACGTAGGCGTTTCCGCATACGAGCTTTATCAACAAGGTAACATCGACGGCATCATCGATTTCGTCCCCGGTGAATCCACGGAGAAACTGGTTAATTTAAGCCGAGCTATCGTGAGCAGTATCATTTCAACGGAACGTAATTCTGAGAGCTTTGTGGCTAATAACGCCTACATAATGAATCACTATACCCGCAGCCTGCATCGGTATCTTGATGACAAAAGAGGAATCAAGAAAAACAGAGCCCTTTTTACTGGGGAATCTACCACTGAATACCTCAACGTCTTTGGGCTTGGTTATCGCTATTTGCGTTATCTGGGCCTTCGAAAACGGATTAAGTCAACCACCATCGAAAACTATGGTCGACTATCCGATCTGGAAATACCCAAAGGTGATTTAGATCAGCGCACCAGTGAAGAAAGAGAGCTGGCTTTCAAGAGCTGGTTTGAAGATTGCGACAAGTTGATCTACAACGATACGCTTGCTAAAAGCTGGAAAAACTATCTCGATAAAAAAGCCTCTGTCTCTGATGAAAGGGGCATGTTAGCTCGGTTGGTATTAGGGGAGCCGAAGAAAAAATACGACGAGGCTCGTCGTGAATTGCAATTCACTATCGGGTTATTCCTCTACAACCGTTGGAAAACAGCCGCTGAAGATAACTTTCTTGCCCTAGGTCTATTGCTAAAACAGATGAGTTTTGAGCGTTTCATTTTTCACTCAGAAGAGATTATCGATACTCATGGTCTCATTCAAGCTATTGCAACCTCTACTGATTCCCTGAGTGAATATATTCGAGAAAATGTGTCTAGCTCTGGTAAAAAACTATTCCAAGAGCCGCTTAAACCCGCCATAGATGCCCAGCAGACGATGACTCTTTTGGTGGCCGAACTAAATGCGATACTGGGTAAAGCCTTTATTCACACTAAAATCAATACTGAAAATCTTGCCCTCAGCGATGAACTTCTCCAAATGATCGAGTTACCCCATGGCCAGAGCAAACTGCTCACTAACCGTAGATTGCTCGAATGTGTTTACGGCGAAAAGCTGGCTCCATACCTGATTCAGGAGGACATTAAGTCTTCTAGAGATATGACGGTACTCGACGTCATGCAGCTGGACGACCTACGGGATGGCTTTATTCTAGAGTGTCAAAACATGCTCATATTTGGCCATGTATACAACACTATAATTGACAAACTATCTGACATAGCAAAAGAAGCCAACAGCTATAAAGTACTCTCACAGTCATCAGTCACACAACTACTCGAACCCGCGTTAGAAAAAGCCAGTAAATTTGTCATCGAACGCCAGCTATCAGATCAACAGCCAATACCTCCCAGCGGAGACATTCAACTGGAACATTATCAATCGGATATTTTTTCAGCTTGGCTAGACTACTTTATCTCGAGTCCACGCCGTGGCAACTTTTTAAGTACCGTGGAGGAATGGAAGAAGAGCGAGTTTCCACGATTATCTGATACCCTGCTAGTCATCATTACCTTTTTCTTTGAAAAGCTGTTACCGGAATACTACGGCTCATTACGATCCGGAAAAGCCTATGAAGGCCGTATAAATCCGATGCGTATCGGACGCCGGAAGGACTTTTGGAATCGACTGAGTATTGCCTACCAAGATCTGCTTATCCAAGAACTTATTACCAAAGAAAAACGTAAAAAATTAACCACCGTTAACGCCTTTATTACTGAATTCTTCGACGATTTTGTGGAACAAAATGCAAACCTGATGTCAGCAGACCCAGTGTCCTTTCCCGGTTTTAGGTTATCCATAGAAAAAGCCCTACGAAATAATGTCCAACCTTGCGGTGTAACCACAGGGATAGGCAAATTTAAAGCAGGTGAACAATCGCGCCGAATGGGGGTCTTGATCTCCAATACCGCGTTTCAGGCGGGTGCCTTTGATATGGCTGGGGCCGAGAAGTTTTGCAAACTGTTAGTAGAGTGTGCAAGCCACAAACTGCCCATCATATGCTTTGTCTCCTCAGGCGGCATGCAAACAAAAGAAGGCGCAGCCTCTTTATTCTCCATGTCCGTAGTCAATGACCGCATCACTCGGTTTGTTAGGGATAATGATTTACCTGTTATTATATTCGGTTTTGGCGATTGTACGGGAGGCTCCCAAGCCAGCTTTGTGACCCATCCGTTAGTACAAACCTACTATTTCTCAGGCACGGATATGCCCTTTGCCGGTCGTGTAGTGGTTCCATCCTACCTGCCCTCCACAGCAACCGTATCCAACTATCTCTATAATGTACCAGGCGCCATGCAAGGATTTGTTAAGCATCCCTTTGCGCCGGACTTAGATAAAGAACTAAGAGAGATTGACCCGGACATCCCCTTACCTAAAGAAACCGTTACCGAAGTCTACAAACGGATTATCGCCGGTCACATGGAACCTGAAAACACAACTCAAGAAATCGAGCCCCTTGTCGAAGTCCAAGATACCGACTTATTAAAGCCGGTTAAAACTGTATTGATCCATGCTCGAGGCTGTACTGCGGTAAAACTTATCCGCGGTGCTCAGGCCCAAGGCATCAATATCGTACTGGTTCAATCAGATCCGGATATGGAATCCGTACCCGTGGATATGCTCGGTCCCAATGACCGCGTAGTATGCATCGGTGGTAACACCTCCGATGAGAGTTACCTCAACGCGCTAAGCGTGATAAACATCGCCGGTTATGAAGGAGTTGATTCACTCCACCCCGGCATTGGATTCCTCTCAGAGAGTAGCAGTTTTGCTAGCTTGGTACGCCAGCATAAGATTAACTTTATCGGCCCCCATGTGAGTAGCATGGAGACCATGGGTAACAAATCAAACGCCATTAATACAGCACTGAAGATGAATGTACCGGTGGTGCCCGGTAGCCATGGGATCTTAACCAGCTCAGA
>JAESQG010000525.1 GCA_016765265.1 Pseudomonadales bacterium
ATTGAAAGGAAAATTAGTGGACTCTGTGCTTACCTAAACATTAATCAAGGTTTTTCCGGTTTCTTAAATTGGGTTTTAGACTTGCGCGCGACACTTGGCATACCTCATACGCTAGCAGATATCCAGCTTGATGATACGGAGGCATCCCTTATTGGCCAAATGGCTTTCGAAGATGCCTCGGCGGCAACCAATCCTATTTCATTTTCTGCTGAAGATTACCAAAATATTTTTGTCGCTGCGCTAAAGGGCGCTCTATAACTGAATGCTATGAAAAATAATTTAAGAAAAAACAATGCACGTGAAAAAAAGACCAGCAAGAAAATCGGCATACTGCAATGTGACGATATACTCGAACAATTTCAGCCTGAGTTCGGCACCTATCCATCCATGCTAATCGATCTTTTTCAATCTATTCGACCCCATTATCAGTTTAGTATTTATGATGTGAGGGAGAACCAGTATCCCTCACACTATAAGGACTGCGACGCTTATATTACAACAGGTAGTCGCCATGGAGTGAATGACGATCTCCCCTGGCTAGACCCATTTTTTGAATTTATTCAGACCCTGCACCATCATCAACACCCCTGTATTGGTATTTGTTTCGGCCACCAAGCAATTGCCAAAGCCCTCGGCGGTGTGGTGAGTCTAGCTGACCAAGGCTGGGGAGTCGGTTTATCAGAGAATCTTCCCGCAGAAGCATCAACAGCAGAACTTTCGTGGATGCAACCTCCTTGCAATCCACTTAAAATCATTGTCAGTCACAAAGAACAAGTCACCACTTTGCCGAAACAAGCCAAACTACTTTATCAGAGTCACTTCTGCCCAAACTATATGTTCCTAGTGGATAATCATTTCTTAAGCGTACGGGGTCATCCCGAATTTAGTAAAGCTTATTCAAAAACCTTAATGCACTACCGTCGCGACCTAATTCCCGCCGATGTTATTGAAAGAGGAATAGAGTCCCTGGAGAACAAGGCTGACGATATTCATCTAGCAGAATGGATCGTTCGATTTATTGAATCAAGGTGATCAATCGGGTATCGATACTTAGCTATCCTAAATACATGATTCTGTAGACTTTACCCAAGCACAAATCCTTTGTCTATAATTAAAAGTAATCCGGTATTTATCATCTTAGCTAAAACTTTCATTTAGCCTTTTAATAGTCAAAATAGCAAAATGATTAAGAAAATTTCAGTGGAACAGCTCAAACCACAGATGTTCGTCAGCGATCTAAACTGCGATGGAATCCCCCATGGCCCTAAGAATAAAAAAGGCAAAATCCCTAGCGAAAGCATGGTTGCAGAAATCGTCAAACTAGGTATCAAAGAGGTGTATATCGATACCGATCTAGGTCTAGACGTTAAAGAGGGCGAACCATTAGCGGAGGTAGAAAAAGAAAGAGAGCGCAGACTAGAGGTCGCCAGCGAACTCACCCCCACCGCAAAAGATACCCTGTCGGTTCATGAAGAACTAAACCGAGCCAGAAAAATTCACGGCGAAGCAAAACAACTTATCGATAGCGCTCTCAACAGCGTAAAAATGGGAGAAAATATTGAAGTTAATTCTATCGGAAAATTAGCAGACGATTTAGTTGATTCCGTTTTTAGAAATAAAGACGCGCTCTCCTTTCTAGGGCGGATTCGCAACAAAAACTCCTACCTCCTAGAGCACTCAGTCAATCTTAGCGTATTAATGTCTGCCTTCGGCCGAGATGCTGAATTTGATAGGGCCACTTTAAAGGAAATTAGTATTGGTGCTCTACTACACGACATCGGAAAAATACTCACTCCAGACGATATACTAAACAAACCAAAAAAGCTGACTAATAGGGAATTCATTCAAATACAACAACACGTCATCAATAGTAGGGAGCTACTAAAAAACACCCCCGGGATCTCAAACATCGCGATTCTGGTTGCTGGACAACATCACGAAAAGATAGATGGGAGCGGATACCCTGACGGTCTCATCGGCGAACAGATATCAATATACGGGCGTATGTGTGCCGTGGTAGATGTGTATGACGCCATTACTGCGGACCGCTGCTACCACCATGCGATTGCACCTACGGCAGCCTTAAAGAAAATGCTAGAGTGGACCGATCACCATCTTGATAAAGAGCTAGTCCATCAGTTCATACAATGTATCGGTATTTATCCTGTGGGCAGTCTGGTTAAATTAGATAGCGATAAGCTAGCCATAGTTCTACAACAAAGTCAGAAAAATCAAAAAGAACCCATCGTTAGAATTATCTATAATGCAAAACATAAACGCTACACCGACGTGAGGGAACTAGACCTTTCTAAATCTTCAGTACAGGATTTCGTTGTCGGCGCAGAAGATCCTAAAAAATACGGTATTGACATTAAACATTTTATGGATATCGATTCTTAAAGGGCTTCAATACGGCATAGGATAATCTTGTCTCAGTTTATCAATATCAGCTAATACCTCGTCACTCAGCTTAACGTCAATAGCACTTATATTAGTTTTAAGTTGGTCCAGATTAGTGGCCCCTATCAGCGTCGAGGTAACAAAAGGTCTACTGTTAATAAATGCAATCGCCATTTGGCAAGGGTCAAGTTCATGTCTTTTTGCCAACTCAACATAAGCGTTAGCCGCAGTATCCGTTTGCGGTCTGTCCCTGTGCTCGGGTCTTGTTTCAATACTTAAGCGACTACCCTCTGGACGGGCACCGCCAGCGTATTTTCCGCTTAAAAACCCTCGGGCTAAGGGTGACCACGCCAACAATCCGCATTTTTCATGAATTGCTATCTCTTGTAAGTCAGGCTCAAATTGACGATTAAGCAGGGAATATTCATTTTGTATGGATGCAATGCGGGGCAATTCATATTTTTCAGAAAGCTGTAACCACTGCATCATAGCCCAAGCCGTTTCATTGGAAAGACCAATGTATCGAATTTTTCCAGCAGTTATAAGCGCCTTGCAAGCCTCCAGTACTTCAATAAAATTCGCCTTCACAGCCTCAGCATCTGCATCAGGCGCAAAAGCCCATTGTTCGCCAAAGTGATAAGAGCCCCTATTAGGCCAATGTAATTGGTATAAATCGATATAGTCAGTTTGCAAACGCTGCAAACTGGTCTCAACAGCCTTAACTACATTGGCGCTATCGATCGCTGCTCCATCCCGGATCCAAGGTAAACCCGGGCCTGCAATTTTAGTAGCGAGAATGATCTCATCACGTTTTTTTCGGGACGCGAACCATGAACCCACAATACTTTCGGTGCTGCCACAGGTCTTAGCGCTAGGCGGTATCGCATACATTTCAGCAGTATCAAAAAAATTAATGCCCTGGTCCGTGGCATAATCCATTTGCTCATGGCCGTGAGCCTCGGTATTTTGAAAACCCCAGGTCATCGTACCAAGACCAATCAAGCTCACATCGATATTTGTTTTACCTAGTTTCCGGTATTCCATTTTCACACCTAATTATATTTGAACAGAAATATTCACTACGACTATTAACATACGACTATTAACATACAACTATTAACACAGGACTACTAATATACGATTAATAATATTCGATTAATAATAGAGTCTAAGCCTAGTCCTTGTCTATGCTCCTACTCTTTACGCCAAACCAGGCGCCCCATAGGCAATAAAATACCCAGCATAATTACAGCACCCCCGGTCAATTGCCGAGTAGTCGGCAAGATATCTAGCACCAATAACGACACCAACATCGTAAACACAGGCGTGAGTAATATAAACAATGTCGCCTGACTCACGGGTATATATCGAATAGAATACATATAACACAGCCGGGATATTGTTGGGCCGAATAAAGCAGACCCAGCCGCTAACAACCAAATCTCCATTTGCAGAGCCATCAAACTTTGCACTACCCCGGGCACTAAACACATGCAAGCACTCCCCAAAAGTAACCGGAGATGATTGACCGTAATCGGCGATATATCGTGAATGATGCTCTTCATAACCACTTGACTCGAGCCGAAACAAAAGGCGGCACCAAGAGCCCAAAGATAATAAATTAATTCGCCCTCGACACTCAGGTTCTCACTATAATTCATCCATACAAAACCGCTGAGTGCAATGATAGCTCCAGGTACTAATAGGGGCGTAAGCTGTTCTTTAAGAAAAAACCAACCCAGATACATCACCATAATAACCTGAACGCGAGTCAATACCACGGTGATGGCCGGATCGATTCCTAACATTGACCGCCCAATTGCGTAGTTGCCCACCACAGAAAGCAGGCCGAATACCGCTGCTCCCCATAAGGTTTTCTTGTTATAACTCAAGGCTTCTCTTTTCACGACACTACCGGAAAGGCTAAGAACAAAACCAATCAAGTAAACTGCCAGAATAAAAACTAGTGGTTCCGTAGACTCTAATGCTTTTTTATACGGGACAAAAAATAGTGCAGCGCTCAATGCACCTATTGTCGCAAACAAAAAGCCTTTCGTTTGTGGGTTCAATTATTTTCCTATTACTTATTTGAGGACTTTTATATGGAGGGTCGAATTACTAGATCGCTTCGAATAATGCTATCGGGTTGACTATTAGCTGTTGACAAATTCCCAGTTGAACATGATTACGAGAACTAATTTTACCTCAAGTAATTGGTCCGCGCCATAGAGCGATACTTTTCAAGGTTGTTAAACTTACAAATGACTAGGCGGCGTCGGTCTTGATGGTCACTTCGATGTGGATATCGCCTTTCTCTGTACTAAACGGAATGACAATAATAGGCTTGGGTTGAAAGTGCGGAATTGCTGTGGTATCCCCCAGAATAACAGAAGGAGTAGTTAGTTCGAATTGGTGACCTTTAGCGGCAAGCAACGCTTTAGCAGTACCACAAACCATATTAGTAATTTCACCAACACAGTCTTCTACATCCTCATTTATCTCAATGACTGCTTCGCCCAATATTTTCTCGTACACTTCCAATATCACATCCCTATCAAAACAGATGGCCAGAGACCCTTTCGTTGTCTCGGCACTAAGATCGATAAATCCAGTGACAGTGCGAGGAAGATCGTCAGCAGTTTTTAAATGTATTTTATTAATCTTAAATTCGATATCTGTCATGTTGGTCAACACATCAGACAATCCTGTAATAAAAGGATTAATTACTGTGACATCCATGCAAATACGTTACCCGCTCTAACCTGAAATAGCTAAATACAAATTTTTCAACACGTACTAACTAAAGCATAGATCACCAGCATTAATCCGGATGAACAACTTGGATAATATTTGCATTGATTAACTTCCAAATCAAAATAAAAATAAACTTCATATCAAAGGGTTAGTGGGGATTTTGAGGTGCAACGTCTAGCACATCCAATAACTGTGCACGACCTATCACTTTAAACTTTAATCGAATACTCTGACCAGAATACAGATAAAAATA
>JAESQG010000526.1 GCA_016765265.1 Pseudomonadales bacterium
GTTGGATAACTCGCTATCACAAAGAGTGAGAGGATAGTGATGTACAGTATGAGCACCGAGAGTAATTAGACTTTCCGTGCTTAAAGCCTTCAGATCTTCCCAGGTTAAGTGTTTGTCTAATTCCCCAGGCTTCGCCAGATCTCCGGCAATTGAGCTGATTATCTCGTCGAATTTTGTGGGAGGCTCATTTGCTTGCAAATACCTCATCAGATTAAAGGCTGCTTCGAATCGCTTTTGAGGTGTGGAGAGATCGTAATTTTTGTCATTTATTTCTACGTGTGTTTCATCACCTTGCACTGAAAAAAAGTAATTGATGATTTCTTGGAACCACAAATTTTTATCCGTATTAATGACGGAAGAATTCACATAATAAACTGCCGGCACATTGTATTTTTTTAAAATGGGCAATAAGTTAATAAAGTTATCCTGAAAACCGTCGTCAAAGGTGAGCACAATGCTGTCACGCTTTATGGAATTTGTATTGATTTGTTCTAAGGCATCATCGATGGATATAAAGTGGTACAGTTTTGAGAGGCTCTCAATGGTTGCGGTGATTTCTGAAACCGAGGACTGGCCGGCTATTCGCCTGGGGTCGTTGGGGTCGGCCATGATATTGTCTGTTAATACGCGGTGAGCGTAGATGATGGTGATCCCTGGGCCTGAGAATATTTTTAGCAACGCCCTTATTATACTTAGTGGGCCATAATGGATAAAAATATTTTTGATGAGAGCATTAAGCATCGCTACACCTTATCTTTTCTATTAGTATAAATTTTATGTCCCAGCTGAGCTATCGTTTAAGAGTTCAATCTTCTAGCATGCCAGTACTTCTTGTTCCAGTATGAATTTTTTAAGTTGGAAATCATGACACCTTTAGAGGTAGAGGCATGTAAGAATTTCCCCTTTTCAAGATAAATGCCCACATGCCTAATGTTGATCCCGGTTTTAAAAAAAACAAGATCGCCAACTCGCAGCTTATCTCTCGCTATCTTAATACCGATCTTTGATAATCGCTTGGTAGATCTTGGGATGTTGATACCCAATTTTGTTTTGTAAGTAAGGTGGGTAAAGCCGGAACAATCGATGCCTTTTTTGCTGAGACCACCTATTTTGTATTTACTACCTTTCCATTGATTGTATTGCTGATACAAAAGCTGTCTGACTTGTCGGGTGTTGCTCAGAGCCGTTTGTTGTTTGGCAGAGATGATAGGCTGAGGCGTGTGGTTTGAGGAAAGTAGACTGCATCCGGGGAGCATGACCAAAAGCAAGCTAAGAAATAGAATAGTAACGAAAAAGGGTCCTTTATTCATATTCGATCAATCCATTAAAGCCAATCTCTTCCACCATCCCGTCGTTGTTATGTATTAAAAATAATGCTGACGGGTAGTGGAGATGGAGACAGTCAGTGCCTCTTAGCTTGTTGTAGTATACGCCGCCAAGGCCTCACTCTGTTCTTCCTTTGATAGTCTTGGGCCAAATTGAGAAACGACTTTGGCAGCAGCTATGCTGGCCAGTTCTCCAGCTTGAGGGTAGGTATAGCCATGAGTGATGGCATACAAAAAAGCGCCTGCAAACATATCGCCTGCGCCATTGGTGTCGACAGCTGATGTTGCAGTAGGGGCAATGTTGTGGAGTTGTTCACCATCGAAGACCAGGGCGCCTTTATCTCCAAGGGTAATGGCAAAGGTGTCAGCTACTTCTTGAATGGATTCCACGGCTTTGTTTAGATCACTGCTTCCTGCCCATTGAGTCGCTTCGTCTTTGTTGCAAAAAAGGAGGTTCACTTTTTTGCCCAACATTTCAGTAAGGCCGTCTTTGAAAAACTCAACCATGTTGGGGTCGGAGAAGGTAAGCGCAGTTTTCACTCCCGCTTTCTCCGCGATCTTTCTCGCTGCTATAGCGGCGGCGCGACCAGTAGGAGAAGTAACGAGATAACCTTCTAAGTAAACATATTCCGAGTTTCTAATAGCGTCTTCATCCAGTTCATTGGGAGAGACCTCTTCAGTGATACCGAGGAAGGTGTTCATTGTGCGATCTGCGTCGGGTGTGACCATCACTAAACACTTACCGGTGACGCCATTTTCTCGCTCATCACCCAAGTTAGTGGTGACGCCACATTTTTTTAAATCGTCTAAAAAAAATGTGCCGGTATCGTCGCTAGCGACTTTACAGGAGTAGTAGGATTTTCCACCGAACTGGGTAACCGCAATAATCGTGTTAGCCGCTGAGCCGCCGCAGGCTTTTTTTCCATGAAATGATTTTAATGTGCGGAATAATTCATGGTGCCGCTCCTCGTCGATTAAGGTCATAAGACCTTTTTCGATGTTGTTATTTTTTAAAAAACTATCCTCTACGGCAAACTCCATATCTACCAGTGCGTTCCCTATTCCGTATACGTTGTATTTACCCATGTTATTGTCTGTGTCCCAATGGTTCGTTTTAATTTAAACTTCGGCCCTAAACCTAGAAAGCTACCCTGGCCTATAATCGATTCCGCCGTTCAAGCAGTGTAGTCAGTGTTATGTCGGAACTACATCTGAGAATATGTACTGTCGCATCTTAAGCATTATAACGTTATGAGCAAGAAAAAATCACCGAGCAAGAAAAAAGGGAGCACCAAGTCGGTAGCCGGAAGAAATTCGTCGAAGAAAGGGAGAAAATCTTCGCGTAAGATGAAAAAACAATCAAGAGCAAGTGGCTCAGGCCGTCGGTTTATCTCCTTATTCGGAGTGTTGAAGGTGTTGGCTGTGCTGCTGTTGATCGGCGTGGTGGGTATTGTCTACACCGATGCGAGTATTCGATCTAAATTTGAGGGCAAGCGCTGGTCCATTCCCGCCAAAGTGTATGCCCGCCCCTTAGAGATCTATCCCGGTAGGCAAATAACGCAAGCGCAATTTGTGGCGGAGCTGAAACGGTTGAAATATCGTGAAGGTCCTCTGGCTGCAGGTAGCTATGAAATTCGTAAAAATAATCGAGTGTGGATCAATACGCGTGGCTTTCGGTTTTGGGATGGCATTGAGAAGGCCAAGCGAATTTCAGTGCGTTTTGATGAGGGCCGAATAGAGAAAATCGTAGAGGACTCTCAAGGCGAATATCGATCATTGGCTTTGATGCGATTGGAGCCTGTGCTGGTGGGTGGTATTTATCCCCGTCATAATGAGGATCGTGAGCTGGTTCGCTTGGATCAAGTGCCTGAGGAATTGATTAATACGCTTATTGCTGTAGAAGACAGGGAGTATGCCCAGCACATTGGTATCTCTATTAAAGGCATAGCGCGTGCTTTAATAGTGAATCTGAATAGCGGAAGAATAAAACAAGGTGGCAGCACTTTAACTCAGCAGTTAGTGAAGAATTTCTATTTAACTAACAAACGCTCGATATCCCGTAAAGCGCTGGAGGTGTTGATGGCTTTGCTGTTGGAGTTGCATTACAGCAAAGGAGAAATTCTTGAAGCGTATCTCAATGAGGTTTATGTAGGACAGTCCGGTGCTAAAGCGATACATGGTTTTGGCTTAGCAAGTCAGTTTTATTTCAGTCAACCACTGCAAGATTTAAAGTTACATCAATCGGCGCTATTAGTCGGGTTAGTGAAAGGGCCCTCCTACTACGATCCACGACGTCATCCAAAGCGGGCAACAGAACGTCGAAACCAAGTGGTGGATATTCTCCTAGAGCTCAATCAAATAACATCCAGTCGGGCCCTTGCTGTGAAACAAATGCCATTAGGTGTGGTGGGTTCTGCTGCGGCTCATAGTAAAACCTATCCTGCTTTTATGGATCTTCTCAAGCGTCAGTTAAGACGTGATTACCGAGAAGAGGATTTGAATTCGGAAGGGTTGAGAATATTTACCACTTTGGACCCGATGATACAGCAGCAATCGGAGTTGGCCCTTAGTCAGACAGTACAGGGTTTGCAGCAAGGAGGTTATGGCCTGGACGGAGAACTCGAAGGGGCTTTGGTGGTGACTGAGCCGGAGAATGGTGAGATTTTAGCGATAGTGGGAGGGAAAAAACCGAGATTTGCCGGTTTTAATCGCGCGCTGGATGCGGTGAGACCA
Organism: Pseudomonadales bacterium; assembly: GCA_016765265.1. Lineage (GTDB taxonomy): Bacteria > Pseudomonadota > Gammaproteobacteria > Pseudomonadales > DC-out160 > DC-out160. The sequence goes on from JAESQG010000526.1 coordinate 4,059, forward strand.
GTGGGGTCCGTGATAAAGCCAGCTGTTTATTTGGCTGCGTTGGAACAGGGGCATCATTTTGCCGAGATGATCGAAGATGAGTCCATTGAATTGACCACAGAGAATGGACAATTGTGGCAGCCAGAAAATTTTGATAAAAAAGGCCATGGACAAATTTTGATGCAAGAAGGTCTTATTAATTCTTATAATTTGGCCACTACACGATTGGGTTTGATGGTCGGTGTTGAGTCGGTTATAGATGTGCTCAAGCGTGGTGGCATTCAGCGCTACCTGCCCAAAGTACCCTCTTTGTTTTTGGGTTCAGCAGAGTTGTCGCCATTGGATGTGGCGACCTTTTATCAAACCATTGCGGCCAATGGTTTTTCTACGCCCTTACGCACGATTCGAGAAATCACCACCTCAAATGGTGAGCCGCTGGTGCGATATCCTTTGGCCGTGAAACAGACCTTCGACAATGCAGATGTATATATGCTAACTCGCGTTATGCAAATGGTGGTGGAAAGAGGGACAGCTAAACGGATTTATAATCGTTTGAGTTCTGAATTACAGATAGCGGGAAAGACGGGCACCACTAACAACCTAAGAGACAGTTGGTTTGTGGGTATGACCGGGAATTATCTTGCGGTGGCCTGGGTGGGACGAGATGATAATGGCCCCACTCGATTAACCGGGTCTACAGGAGCGATGGCGGTTTGGACTGAGCTTATGGCTGCTGCCCAACCGGAGCCTATGGTGCCGTTGCAGCCGGAGAACGTATTGGACGTATGGGTATCCCCCGACTCAGGGAAACTGAGTGCCAAAAACTGTAGGGAAGCTATTTTGGTGCCGTTGCGAATTAAGGTGATACCTACGGAGAAATCCGCTTGCGCAAAGAGAAGCAATTGGAAGCGATGGTTTAATCGGTCCTGATGATTTTATTGATGTTATTTGATTGCTAGCATAGGGCAATAGATACCGCTATATTGAGTGAGATTTTTACGGCATAGATGATCGCACTTATCTGAGGAATAAGGGGGAGAGGAATAAGGGGACTTAGCATTGACGGTCCTCGCTGATGTTTAATGTGATGAATGAATTGAATGAATTGAATAGTTTGAATAGTTTGAATAGTTTGAAAGATATAGGCTTATGGTGATAAGGGATTGCGTTTTATGAATTTTGTTGCTCGACAGTGTAGCTTCCTAATCGGTGTCGTGATCGTATTAGCCATGTGGGGTTGTGCTGTTAACGAAATTCGACACCCAGCCCCAGCGGGGGAAAAGGCCCAAGTAATGAAAAAAATTGCATCCTCCGTTGCTAAGCCAAAAACACCCACCATGCATCAGGATAATTACAGTGTAGCGGTCAATAGTTTGTTGAGTTTAGCAAAGAACCAGCAAGAGTCAGCTGACTATTCCTCGGCTGCTGCCAGCATCGAGCGAGCCCTACGGATTAATCCAAAATCAACCCAGGCCTATTATCGGTTGGCGGAGGTAAGGTTGGATCAGGGCCGTTTTGGTGAGGCAGAGCAGTTAGCAAAGAAGACGCTGTCCTATGTTAATTTTGGTAGTCACA